>CANQVI010000009.1 GCA_947627255.1 uncultured Clostridia bacterium
AATAAAAAAGAACTTACATATAGCAAGTTCTTTTATTTTTTATTCTTGAGTTGTATTACCAAAATAATATTTTTGGAAATCTTGTTTTGCTCTATCCATATCAAATCCCCAATAATATATTCCATCAATCATATTATCATATCCGTATTCTTCAGATGGTATTTGAACAGAATTAATATTTTTTAAATATAATTCTCTATCTCCAGCAAGTTTCATAAACATATCTTTATACATGTTCATATCCATATTAGTTGTTATATTTACTAATATTTGGTCGGATAAATCTAATATTTTATTTGGATCTTCTTTAGATAATTTTACCATTAAAGCTTCAAGAATTTGTCTTTGTCTTGATGCTCTTGTAAAATCATTTCCTATAGTTCTATTTCTTGAATGTACTAATGCTTGTTTTCCATTTAATAATACCTTTCCAGCACTGGTAATTTTATCTTCGGCACCTACTCCACTATTTATATAGTTTACTTCATCTTGAGTAAGTGATACTTCAACACCACCAACTAAATCTATGCAATTTATTAAACCAGAAAAATCTATTGTCATATATTGTTTTAAATCTAATCCAAAATTTGAGTTAATTGTTTTTAAACTTAACTGTTCTTGTCCATATGCATATGCATGATTTATCTTTGTCATTCCATAACCAGGTACATTTACGTATGTATCTCTTGGAATGCTAATGAAGTTTACTGTTTTATCTAAATTATTAATTACAACAATTATAATAGTATCTGATCTACCAGCATACATATTATCTGTATCTCTTGTATCACTACCAAAGATAACAAACTTAGTAACACTTTCAACATTTACTTTAGAATAATCATTATTAACTTCTATTCCTAAATCTGTCTCATCTAAAGGTTTAAATGTCATTTTATTAAATTTGCTTTTGATATAAAGGTAGCCAGATAATATTCCAAGTAAAATAACTAAAAGTATTATAACTATTACTATTAAAATTTTCTTTTTCATTCTTCTCTCCTTTTTCAATAGCTGAATTATATCATATTTTACATAACATTTCAACTTTTAAATTTTAAATAGCAAAAATTAATAAATTTATATACATATATTCCTGTTAAGACACCTAAAGAATCAATACACACATCAAAAATTCTACCTGCTCTTTCAGGTACAAAAACTTGATGTATCTCATCACTTACTGCATAAAGTATTCCTATTAATAGTGCTTTCTTTACATTCTTCTTTTCTAAAGCATTATATATTAGAAATCCACCTATTGCATATATAGTATAATGTGCAAGTTTTCTTACAAATGGTTCAACTATATCAATTATATATTCAATTCTTTCTTGTGATAAACTTCTGTTAAAGAAAGTTATTATATTTCTTATAAAGCCTGAGCTAGTATCTGACGAATCTTCTCCTGCTTGACTTGAAAATATAAATACTATTATCATCCATACTATAACAAAAGTTATTTTTACGTATTTTATCCAATTATCTTTTACATATTCTTTTAATTTTTTCATAATTGTTATTATACAATATGAGCAAAGAAAAAGAAAGTAAATTTACTTACTTTCTTTTTAATCTTTTTATTCATAAAATTCTACGTTTGTTAGTTCGAATTTATAATTATCATCTTTTAAAGGGTATACAGTTAAACTTACTAATTTTTCTTGTCCAGGTTCTATATTTTCTACTTGTACACTACTTGATGTATTTCCCTCATTAAGTGTTGCACTCTTTAATACTTTGTTTGAATTGTTTTTTACAAATACTGTTAATGTTACCTGTTCCATTTTCTCATAATCTACAACGTAATACGCACTAGCATATGCACTTTCATCATTATGTTCTATAGGTTTTATCTTATTTACATTTCCACCAATGCCTATTGCAAATAGAAGATATGCTAAAAAAGTAAAACTCAACATAAAGACTACCACGTATCCAAGAGGTTTTCCTATTTCTTCTACAAATTCAGCTCTTTTTCTATATTTGTCATAGCTCTTTCCGTACACTTCTTGGTTACCTTCATGCTCTTCATCAATATTTTTTTGCTTCTCTTTTTTCTCCTCTGAAGTGTAATTGGTGTTTTCAATAATATCCATAGACATTCTATCGTACTTGTTTCTGTCATTTCTTTTAAGCTGTAAGAAATAGTCTTTCTTTTTTTCTAAATACCACATTACCAGTACGTAAATTAGGAATCCTACACCTCCTATAAGTAATAAAATTGAAAAGAATGCATTTAATGCGCTCAATAACATGGTTGTATGAATTAGACTTTCGCTCATTTAAAAGCCCTCCTTGTTTGGTATATGTAATTAGTTATTACATACTTCTTTAAATTTCTATTAAGAAATCCTACTCAAATTAAGAAGCACTTGTATTATAGCACTGTTTTTGTCTTATGTCAACAAAAAAGAAGTGTAATTAAACACTTCTTTTTAATATTGTTAAATTGATACATTTTGTGTTATCAAATCGAATGTTCTGATGTCATCTGTTTCGTTATATATTAGAACTCTTATTTCATCATTCTTTATTGATAATTCGTTTACCTTATTATCACAAATATATCTATAGATAAAGCGAATATTTGGATATTTCATTGCGATTTTTTCAATTAGCCTAATTGGTGCTAAATCATATGTATCAAATTCTATCCTATTCCCCTTTACTTTTACATTCATCGCATTGCTTCCTGTCCCCCAAGCTGCTTCTCTTATCATATATCCATTAAATATTGCTTTAGATCTAACTCTATCTAAAAAGGACTTGGCATCCTTTAGTATTTTCTCTTTTTTTATTTTTGATTTGACACTATTTAATTGCTCAGGTGTTAATACCGTAAATTTATATGGTGTTTCTCTCGTTGTTCCAACAAAAGTACACATTTTAATAAATTGCTCTCTATTTACATTACTTTCTTCCATGTAAACATTTAAACAAGCACACATGTAGTCATTCATATCTAAGTCATCATTATCTTTGTCTAAAGGCTCAACTTTATTAAAGTCAAAGAGTGTTTTTCCTCCTCTAATTTCTTTAACTACCTTATCGACATCCTCAACTATTCCTTCTAGTTGTAATACGTTTTTGATTATAATACTCATTATTTATAATCCACCTTTCTTAATAATTTCTTAAGTACATTTAAAATGCCAACTAAAAATAAAAACTCACCTCCTAAATTATTAGTTGTGTTATATTTTTTAAATGTTTTTAAATTATATCATAGTTTTAAATTTATGTCAACTTTTACACAAAATAAAAATCCCTGAAATATTTAATTTCAAGGATTTTTTTATATTTACGCAAAGCACTTTGCTATAGAATATTTATTAGCATTGAACTCTGCACTTGTTTCCGTTTTAACTAAATAGCCATCTTTAAACACTTTTCTTACTATTACAGCTCTTTTGTCGTCTCCTTCAACATATCTGCAATCAGCATCTAAAAATAGCTCTTTTGCTATATTTAAGATTTTATATTTAAATTTTTCATTATTAAATATTAAAACATATTTATCTTTTTTATATTTTGCAAAAAAGACAACATCTTCTACTTTGTGTTTTGATACATTCCAGTTATTATTTACAAAACTTGTTGACATTTTGTCTGGAAACTGTACGGAAATCATAGTGATTCCTTTTTCGTTAATCTTTTTAATAAACTCCAATAATTCATCCTTTTCCCCTCTAATAATAATTGAATTTCTCAATTTTTTTGATATTTTATTCATATCAAAGCTCCTTTCATTTAATTAATTAAACTAAACATTTAGCAATGCTAAACTCACATTTTGGAAAAGATAGCGATTCTGATGTTGAAATAGTATTACCCTCTATTATACTTTCTTTATTTATTACAAACATATCGCCTAGATTAATATAATAATTGTACTTAGCATTTAGGCTGTACTTTTCTATTAATCTTAATAATTCTTCTTCATAGAAAGAATTGTTAAAAGCAAAAATAAATCTACCATCAAAGTCTCTTGCACAAATCACTATTTTATATAATTTAGATTTTTCTACTTTCCAATATTCTGAAATAAAGTCATTATTTAAGTCTTCAATATCTTCAGGACATGGTACATAAACTATATTTAACCATGTTTCTTTTAGCTCCTTTTCTAATACGTTCAACTTATATCTAGGTCCATCAACAATCAAAACATTTCTTAATTTTCTTGATATTTTACTCATATCAAAAACTCCTTTCCTTTTTAATATTTAATGAATTATTTATCACCTCACTTTATATTAATATTGTGCAAAATATTTAAAATGCCTTCTTATTATAGCACAGGTTTTAATTTATGTCAACAAAAAAATAGAGATATTACTAAATACCTCTATTCTTTTATATTATCTACATAATATATATGCTGTATATACAACATACATTGCCAACATACAAATTGCCTTTTTATTTCCTATTCTATTGTTCTTCTTTAACATTAAAAATACTAAAATACTAGATGCAAACATAAATATAATATCTGTATATGTTGTGAAATTTAGCGATAATGGTGATATGACACTAGTAATTCCTAATATAAATAGAATATTAAAAATATTAGAGCCAATTACATTTCCTATTGCTATATCTATTTCTCCTTTTTTTGTAGCAATAGCACTTGTTACAAGCTCAGGTAAACTTGTTCCTATAGCAACTATTGTAAGAGCTATTACATTTTCGCCTATTCCAATTATTTTAGCTATTTCTGTTGCTCCATTTACAACAAATTGACCTCCAATTACAATTCCTGCTATTCCTATTAATATGCAAAAAACATCTTTTATTTTAAATTTTTGTTTTTCTTCTTTTTCGTTATTTTCTTTATTTCTTTTAACATCTGAAACAAGTGAAACTAAATATATTCCTAGAAAGCATAGTAATATTAAACCATTAGTACGTGTTATATATCCTATAGTCTGATGTGTAAAGAAATATTCTGAAACTATTATAAATAAAACTAGGGCAGATAACAAATAATATGGAAAATCTCTTTTTCTTACCTCTTTTTTAGCTTTTAGCGACTTAAATAATCCACAAACTCCAAGTATCAATAATGAATTACAAATATTTGAACCAACTACATTACCAATAGATATTTCATTACTTCCCTTTAATGCCGCTGTTATGCTAACCGCTGCCTCAGGTGCTGATGTACCAAAGGCCACTATTGTTAAACCAATAATTAATGATGGTATTCCAAATACTTTTGCAATATTACTACTACCATCTACAAAAATATCTGCTCCTTTTACAAGTAATACTAATCCAATTACTAACATTAAAAAACTAATCATAAAACTATCCACTCCTTTTTGAGAACAAAAAAA
Source organism: uncultured Clostridia bacterium (assembly GCA_947627255.1). Taxonomy (GTDB): domain Bacteria; phylum Bacillota; class Clostridia; order TANB77; family CAG-465; genus CAG-465. Next base: position 5,346 of record CANQVI010000009.1, read on the forward strand.
GACTCCATGCCTAAGCATAAAGTCTCGTTATATACTAATTAAAGTATATTATGCAGCGGCTAGAATATCCAGCGTGAAATGACGCCACATAACATTATTACTAAAGTAACTACTCCCTTTACCTCACATAATATAACATATGTGATAAAAATTGTCAATATTCTATTCTTCTGAATCTACTTTTGCTATAAATTCATCAAAAACTTCATCTGCTATTTCATCATCTGTCACTTCAACATATTCAACCTCATCAGAATCTGATGGAATCATTTTAAATATTACTACTTCATCTTCACTTCCCTCAGGTAAAAATACTGCATATTCACCATCATCACGTAAAATTACGTCTAATATTTCGTATTTTACTTTTTTGCCCTCACTATCTGTTAACTCAATAATATTTTCATTTTCTTTTTTCATAATTTAAATCTCCTTTTATAATATTATATCCATATAGCTTAATATTATTAATTTATATTACGATATAATTATATTGCAATAAGCTATTTAGGTCAACTATATTATAAAACAAAAAAAAGATAGAATTATTCTATCTTTCCTACAAATTCATCATTAAATTCATATATTTCATTTAAAATGTGAAATATTACTTCTTCTATGGATGAGTAATCTAATATGGCACCTTCTATTTCAAACATCATTTCATATTTAGTAATAGTAACTGCTTGAAAATAGTTTTTATTTATTTTTGAATACTTACATCTATTTAAATTTTTCACATAGCCATGTTCACCCATATAGTTATATAATAATTCGCTTTTTATATTATCAGTATTAACACCAAAATACACTGTTGTACAAATTTCATTTAAAGCATTTGTAGCAAGATATTTTTTTACTTTTTGCATAACCATATTTACTTGCATAAAATAATATATTAAGTCTTTGAATGTATTTTCCGGGTTATTAAATTGAATTTTAACACAAACTTCTATTGTTGGCATTATTTCTACTATTTTTCCAGTAGCTATTTCTTGTTTTACTCTTTCCGAGTAATAATATCCAATTAAGAAATTATTGTTTTTATTCTTTAGATTGTTAATTTCATCAGAAAATCTATCCTTGTATTTTCTTAATATGTGTCCTTCAAATGTTATAATAAGTGGTCTGTTTTCACTTATTTTTATTTGACCTTGTGCATTAGAATATAATGATTTTTGATATTCATCGCTGATTTTTGATTTCTTGCTATTAAGCATTTTATCACTCCTCCTTATAATTATATAAAGTAAAAAAATAATTTTTTTACTGCACCATTATAACATTATATTTAAATTATGTCAATTAAAGCAATTATATTTATAACTAAAAAGAGCATTGAATTTTAATTTCAATGCTCTTTACTATGGCGGAGAGTGAGGGGCTCGAACCCTCGCGCCGCATACACGACCTAACAGTTTAGCAAACTGTCCCCTTCACCACTTGGGTAACTCTCCAAACTATTTTTGCTACCACTACATTATAACAACAAGAGTGCAATAAGTCAATCGTTTTCACATATTTTTTTAATAAAAAAAATATCAGCTTAAAAACTGATATTCTTTAAAGTGGCGGAAGAGGTAGGATTCGAACCCACGGTGCCTTTCGACATCACCAGTTTTCAAGACTGGCTCCTTAAACCACTCGGACACTCTTCCATAATTGGTACAGATATAATTATACCATTTATTTCTCATTTGTCAATAGCTATATTGTATTTTTTTATTTTAAATATCTGTACATATTATTTACATTTTTATATTTAACATTGATAATAGACTTTCTAGACCTTCTTCGTCGTTATATTCTATTATCATTCTTTGATGTTTCTTTGTTTGATCTAATTTTACTTTATATCCAAAATAGTCTTTTAGTTTGTTTTCTAATTTTTGATAATAAACTGCTTTAGGTTGCTTCTTTTCAGGTTTTCTTTTATAATTGTCATTTCCATAAATTAATTTTTCTACATCTCTTACAGTTAATTTATTATCTACTACTTTTCTTGCAATTTCAACTTGTTTATTACTATCATCTAATACTAATAATGCTCTTGCTTGTCCTTCTACTAATTGACCATTTAAAAGCATATCTAATATTTCATCAGGTAATTTTAATAATCTCATTATATTTGAAACAGTTGAAACATTTTTACCTGTTATTTTAGCAACTTCTGATTGCGAATATCCATCTATATCCATTAATTCTTTTATAGCTCTTGCAACTTCGACTATATTTAAATCTTCTCTTTGTATATTCTCGATTAAAGCAACTTGCTTCTTTTTCACGTCAGTATAATCTTTTATTATCGCTGGTATAACTTTAAGTCCAGCACTCTTAGCAGCTCTCCATCTTCTTTCTCCAGCTACAATTGTATATCCGTTATTATCTTTTACAACTAGTATTGGCTGTATAACACCATTTTCTTTTATTGAAGCTGTTAATTCTTCCATTTTTTCTTTATCAAAAATTTTTCTTGGCTGATTTAACATTGGTTCAACTTCTGTTATATTTAGTTCAACAACTTTATCTAAGACCTTAGTATTTTCTTTTTTTACAGCTTTTTTTGTTACTTTTTCTATTGTTTCTTTATCATCTTCTCCAAAAAAAGCATCTAAACCTCTTCCTAATCCCTTAGCCATATATTAATCCTCCTTTTCAGTTATCTTAATTAATTCTTTGGCAAGTTTTCTATATGTTTCAGCACCTTTTGATTCATTATCATATAAAGTTATTGGTAGGCCATGACTTGGAGCCTCACTAAGTCTAATATTTCTAGGTATTATAGTTTGAAATACTTTGTTACCAAAATATTTTTCTACTTCTCTTGCAACTTGTGTAGATAAATTAGTTCTTGCGTCAAACATAGTAAGTATAACACCTTCAACAATTAAATCTGGATTTAAGTGTTTTTGTACTAATTTTATCGTATTAATTAATTGACCAAGTCCTTCTAAAGCATAATATTCACATTGTATTGGCACAAGTACACTATCTGATGCTGTAAATGCATTTAAAGTTATAAGTCCTAATGATGGTGGACAGTCTATCAATATATAATCATACTCATCTTTTACTTTTTCCACTGCATCTTTTAATCTATTTTCTCTTGAAACCATTGAAACAAGCTCAATTTCAGCACCTGCTAAGTTTATATTTGCAGGACATACATCTAATTTTTTTACCATACTTTCTACGATTGTTTCTTTCATATCCATGTCATCTACTAAGACATTATATACAGATTTATCTGTATGTGCTTCAATTCCAAGACCACTAGTTGCATTTCCTTGTGGATCTATATCTACTAATAATACTTTTTTTCCTCTTTGAGCTAAACAAGCACTTAAATTAACTGCAGTTGTAGTTTTTCCGACACCACCTTTTTGATTAGCTATTGATATTATTCTTGCCATAATGTCACCTCGTAGTTATTATATTACATTTATACAAAAAATAAAAGAGTAATTTTTAAAAATTACTCTTTTTGCCAATTTATCCAAATAATATTTAGAAAAATATCTAATTGTTATAATGGCTTTTTCTTTATTTGTCCATAGTTTCTAGGATATCTAGTGTTTGTGTCATCGCATTTTTCGACACATAAAATAACTCTATTATATACTTCATTATCTATTGTATAACTATACTCATATTTATCATTAATTTTTAAATTCAATATGTTTAACGCATTGTTTGAAAGTTTTATTTCTTCTTCTACGTTATCTCCTTTCATTACAATGCACTTTCCACCTACTTTTACATATGGACTTGTATATTCTAATAATATAGGTAATTGTGCTACAGCCCTTGATACACTTGCATCAAATGATTGATAAAGGTTATTAATCCTAACAATTTCTTCTGCTCTTCCATGAATTATTTTAACATTTTTTATATTTAATTTATTAATTACTTCTTCAAGAAAAATTAATCTTTTATTTAAAGCATCAAGTAATGTAAATTCCTTATTAGGATAAAATATTGCAAGTACTAAACCTGGAAAACCAGCTCCTGTGCCAACATCAATGAATGTTTCTTCATTTTTTATTACTTTTGTACATTCTAAACAATCAATAAAATGTTTTACTATTATACCATAGTCATCTGTTATTGCAGTTAAATTAATTTTTTCATTCCATTCTACTAACAACTCTTTATATTGATATAATTTTTCTAGCTGTTCATCACTTAAATTGATATTTTTATTACTTGCTTCTTTACATAATTTTTCTTTAAATTCTTCTTTACTTAAACTTTCATTTTTCATGTGAAAACATCCTTTCAAATTTCATGTGAAATACATATTTATTTTATACCATTTTGATTTAAATATATCAATAGTACAGATATATCTGCTGGTGAAACCCCTGATATTCTTGATGCTTGGCCAACTGATAAAGGTTTTTGTTTGTTTAATTTTTGTCTAGCTTCTAGACATAATCCCTTTATATTATTATAATCTATATCTTGACTTAATTTTTTGTTTTCTAGTTGTTTAAATTCATCTATTTGTTCTTGTTGTAATTTAATATATCCTTCATATTTTATTTGAATTTCAGCTTCTTCAGCTACACTCTTTGGAATATCTTTTCTCTTTTTATCTATTGGTGCAAGCGCTTCATAACTTAATTCACTTCTTTTTATTAAATCTGCTAACTTACAGCCTGTTGTAAGTGGAGAAGAATTTAATTTAACTAATAAATCATTAACTTCTTTTGATGGTCTAATTGGTGTCATTCTAATACGTTCTACTTCTTGTCTTATTGCTTCTTTTTTTTGTAGAAATTTGTCGAATTTTTCTTTTGATACTAGTCCTACATTATATCCTTTCTCTGTAAGTCTTAAATCTGCATTATCTTGTCTTAAAGCAAGTCTATATTCAGCACGAGAAGTCATCATTCTGTATGGCTCATTAGTTCCTTTTGTTACTAAATCATCTATTAAAACACCTATATATGCTTCAGATCTATCAAGTATTAAAGGCTCTTTATTATCTATTTTTAAAGCAGCATTAATACCTGCAATTATTCCTTGTGCTGCAGCTTCTTCATATCCTGAAGAACCATTAACTTGACCTGCAAAAAATAATCCATCTATTCCTTTATATTCTAGACTTAATTTTAGATTTGTAGAATCTATACAATCATATTCTATTGCATAAGCAGGTCTCATCATTTTAGCATTTTCAAGGCCTGGAACAGTTCTATACATTTGAATTTGTACTTCTTCTGGAAGTGAAGATGACATACCTTGAATATACATTTCAGAAGTTTTTTCACCTAATGGTTCAATAAATAGTTGATGTCTTTCTTTATCCGCAAATCTAACTACTTTGTCCTCAATAGAAGGACAATATCTAGGACCTGTAGACTTTAATTTCATATCTTTATTATCTGTATATATTGGTGATCTATCTAAGTTTGCTCTAATAATTTCATGAGTTTTTGGTGTAGTATATGTTAAATAACAAGATACTTGCTTTTTATTTTGTATTTCTTCATTACCTTCATTATCAAAAGAAAAAGGTATTATATTCTTATCTCCTAATTGTTCCTCCATCTTAGAAAAATCTATAGTTTTAGCATTTATTCTAGCTGGTGTTCCTGTCTTAAATCTTCTAAGTTCTACCCCTATATCTAATAAACTTTGTGATAGGTCATTAGCTGGGAAAACACCATCTGGACCACTTGAATAAGATACCTCTCCTATTATTACTTTTCCTTTTAGATATGTACCTGTTGCAACAACAATAGCTTTAGTATAAAAAGTAGCTCCTATTTTTGTTTTTACACCTACTACTTTTCCATTTTCAACTAATATTTTAACAATTTCAGCCTGGTAAACATCAAGATTTTCTTGTTCTTCCATAGTTTTTTTCATTTCAATGTGATACATTCTTCTATCTGATTGTACTCTTAGAGAATGAACGGCAGGTCCTTTAGACATATTTAACATTTTAGATTGTAAAAAAGTTTTATCTGCATTTTTTGCCATTTCTCCGCCTAAAGCATCTATTTCTCTAACTAAATGGCCTTTTGAAGTTCCACCAATGCTTGGATTACAAGGCATATTTGCTAAAGTATCTAGATTAATAACAAAAGCTGCTGTTTTTTTACCCATTCTTGCTGCTGCAAGAGCTGCTTCACATCCTGCATGTCCAGCACCGATTACTATTACATCATATGTTCCTAAACTATATTCACTCATCTTTTTTCCCTACTTTCCTAAACAAAATTTTTCAAATATTTTTGAAATTATATCTTGTGTAACATCTGCACCTATTATTTCTCCTAATGTTTTAGTAGCCTTTTTTACGTAAATTGATACTATGTCTATAGGCTGTCCTTTGCCAATTTCATTTTGTGCATCCTTTAAATATTCAACTGATTTTTTTAATAAATCTTTGTGTCTTTCATTAGTAATTATTAATTCATGTGAATAATCTAAATCATTTGTATCAAACATTTTTATAATTTCATTTTTTAAATCTTCTATTCCTGTATCTTCTTCAACAGATATACATATTGGTTCTTTTATATTGTTTTGTTTTAATTCTTTCAAAATGGTATCAAAAATTGATTTTTGTGTTAAATCCATCTTATTTATCACTGGTATATATTTAAGTCCTTTATTTTCGATTTTAGAAAGAATTTCAAAATCTTCTTTTGTAATACCTTCTTGTCCATTAATTAAATATAACACTAAATCCATTTCTTCTAATATTTTAATACTCTTTTCAACACCGATTTTTTCAATTATATCCTCTGTATCTCTTATTCCAGCTGTATCTGAAATATTTAAAACTATATTTCCTAAGTTAATAGTTTCTTCTACTATATCACGAGTAGTACCAGGAATATCTGTAACAATAGCTTTTTCATATTTAGCTAGTTTATTTAATAGTGAAGATTTACCAACATTAGGTTTGCCTAAAATCGCTACATTTACACCATTTTTAATATATTTACCTTGATCATAAGTATCTAATATTTTATTAATTTCATTTATTTTTTTATTTAGTAATCCAATTATTGAAGAAGGCTCTACTTCTTCATAATCATATTCTGGATAGTCTACACTTACTTCTATTTGTGCCATAAGTTCTATTAATTCTTCTCTTAATTCTTTTATTTTTTTAGATAAATCTCCCTCAAGATTTTTAGCGGCAATTCTAGTTTCTGTCTTGGTTTTAGCATTAATTAAATTAATGACTGCTTCTGCCTGTGATAAGTCCATTTTACCATTTAAAAATGCTCTTTTTGAAAATTCACCTGGCTCAGCTAAAATAGCTCCATTTTCTAATACAATTTCAAGTATTTCTTTTGTTATCTGGTTTCCTCCATGACAATTAATTTCACATACATCTTCTCCTGTATATGAGTGTGGAGCCTTAAAATATGAAACTAATACATTATCTATAACTTCATCATTTTTCATTATTTTTCCAAAAATAATATGATTTGGCTCTAATTTAGCATTAGATTTAAATATTTTATTAATAACTTTTAAACTATTATTTCCACTAATTCTAATTATACTTATACCACTGTTAGAAAGTGCTGTTCCTATAGCAGCTATTGTTGTAGACATAATTTTCCTCCTTTTACTTAAAAGAACTCAGTAAGTAGCATGATATTGCTACATCACTGAGTTCTATTTAACTTTCACCTAAATAGAAATGGTGACAATATATAATTTTTATTCAATTCCTAAATCGTCTCTTTCTTGTGCTTGACCCATTCCTGAGTCATCAGACGCTTCTTTTTTTAGCTTTTTAATTGGCCATTGTTCAATAGGATCATTTCTACTTTTTAAATCCTCTTGAAAATACTTTTTTTCATCATCCATATAATCATACCTCCCCTAAAAGATTATTTATATTGATATTTTCTTTTAATAACAACTCTTCTTCTAGGCTCTTCACCAATAGATTCTGTTTCTACATCTTTTCTATCAGCAAGTTCTCTATGTATAATCAATCTTTCGTATGCAGACATTGGTTCAAGTCTAATTGGTCTTCTAAATTTAACACAATTAGCAGCCATTTTATTAGCTAATTTTCTTAATTTTTCTTCTTTTTTCTTTTTATAATCATTAATCTCAACAAATACCTTTGCAAATTCTTCATCTTCTCTTTGAAGCATTGAATTTAGCAATGATTGAAAAGCTTCAATTGTTTTTCCTTTATATCCAATTAAATGAGCCATTTCATTACCAGTAATTACAAGATTTATTTGATTATCTTTTCTTTCTATAGTATATGAAACATCTTCACCAGTAATTTTAAACATATTTGTTAATATTTCTTCTAGTTTTTCTTTAGTTTTTTCAGCTTGTTCATCACTAATTTTTTTATCTACTGTAAGTCTTACTTTAGCAAGTTTAGCAGATAAAATACCTAATACACCGCCACTAGATGGTTCTTCAAGAACTTCGATTTTTACATCATCTCTTGATACTTTTAGTTCTTCTAGTCCTTTTCTAATAGCTTCTTCTATTGTTTTACCAACTTGTTCAGTCACTTTTTTAGTCATTATTATCACCCTTTCCTAGGAATAATATTTTATTTTTCTTTTCTTTTTTGTTATTTGGATTAGAGTCTTTTTCTTCCATTAATTTGTCCATAATTAATTGTTGTATAATGCTTAAGAAACTACCAAATAGCCAATATATACCTAATGCTATTGGCCATGCATAAGCTATATATGCAGATAGTAAAGGCATCATAATATTCATAGACTTTTGCATTTCAGCTTGATCTTCAGTCATTTTCATTTTTCTTTGAGAGACTTTATTACTTATTATAGCTAATATAAGAGAAAGAATTGGAACAATTAATGTTAATTTACTTACTCTTTTAGTCTCATCTTTAGAAAAAGCATTACTTGGTGTATCACCTAAATTTACTTTATCACTTATACCCATATCAAAAAGATTGTATTCTTTAGCAATATTTATTTCATATGATTTCATTTCTTGCTCTGTTACTTCTTCTTTTCCTAAGTATTGCTTTGTATACTCTTGTATTTGTGCTACATCAGTTTGAGCAATATATGTTAATGGTTGTTTTACAACCCAAAACATAGCAAGAATTATTGGTATTTGGATAATTGGTAATAAGCAACCAGCCATAGGATTTACTTTGTTATCTGCATATAATTTCATAATTTCCTCATTTAATTTTTGAGGATTATCTTTATATTTTTCTCTAAGTTTCTTATCCTCTGGCGCAATTTTTTGAAGTGTTGCTGTAGACTTTAACTGTTTTAGCATTAATGGGAAAAGTATTAGTTTAGTCAAAAAAGTAAATATTAATAAAGTTACTAAATAGTTACTACCAACTATGTTATAGATAACTCTAATTATATTACCTAAAAGACTAGATATAAAATTAATCATTAATATCCCCCATTCATCACTTTAATAAATCCACTCCACCTTTAGAAAATGGATTACATTTTAATATTCTTATTATACCTAATAAACTACCTTTAATTATACCATATTTGTCAACCGCTTGTATAGTATATTCAGAACATGTCGGATAGAACTTACAGTGCTTTCCAATACGTGGAGATATACATAATTGATAAGCCCTAATTAAAGATATTAATATTTTTCTTTGAAATCTAATTATTTTCTTCATATAAATCAAGATCCTTTAAACATTCTTCTATGTCATCTTTAATAACATTAAAATTTATTTCTTTAGCAATTACATCTTTTCTATACATAACTACTACATTATATCCTCTTTTTAATCTTTCTTCTTCTATTTTATATACTTCTCTTGCAAGTCTTTTTAGTCTGTTTCTTTCTACACTATTTCCGTTTTTCTTAGAAACACAAACAGCAAAGAAATTATATCCTTGTTGTTCTTCAGAAAAATATTTTGTTTTACAACAATGTACAACTATGTATTTTCCTCGTGAAAAATTGCCTTTTTTAAATATATATTTAAATGCATTATTCTTTTTAATTCTAAGTGTATATTTCATACCTATCTTCCTTTATTACGCAAAAAGTGGATATTAAACATACCCACTTTAAAATAACATTAAGCACAAAGTACTTTTCTTCCTTTAGCTCTTCTTAATCTTAATACTTTTCTTCCAGAAGCTGTTGACATTCTTTGTCTGAATCCGTGAACTTTTTGTCTTTGTCTTGTTTTTGGTTGATATGTTCTTTTCATGCTACTACACCTCCTAAAATGTATATATGTTTAAATAAATTCAATCCAAAAAAATAAATGCTAATCAAAATAGTTAATTAGACATTTAAACATTAATAAGTGGTAACATTATACAACACTATCTTAAATTTGTCAACCCTTAAATTTATTATAAATATTCCGTGAAAAGTCAAAAAGTTATCCACAGTTTTATGTATATTTGTAAATTACAAGTTAGTTTTGCCTAACTTTTTAATTCTAAAAAAAATTGTGGATAACTTCATTTTTTAACTTAATTTTATGATTTTTTTAACTAAAATCTACATAATTTTAATAGTTATCCACAGTTTTTATGTAAAATTGAGAAGGAAACTTTTAATTTTAAAGAAAGAATTTTGCGCAATAAAAAAAATGCAAAAAGTTTTCACGCAAAAAATCTCTTAAATACTGGTATTTTTAACTATTTAAAGATTTCATAATTTTTTAAAAAATATCAAAAGTTTTCACAGTTATCCACAGAAATTATGTAATTTTTTATTATGATTTTCACAAAATTATCATAACTTATCCACAGGGTGTGGATAACTTTGTGGATAACTTTTTATTTTTATCTAAATAAGGGTTAAATTATGTGTAATTTACAACTATTTAAAGAATATGCTTTTTTGAATATTTTTACTATATTTTAGTATACATATTTATTTTTTCAAAATTTTCTGTGAAAAGTTGATCAAAAATTATTGTGGAAAACTTTTTAAAAATTTAAAAATAATTTGTCGTTTACAAATTTTTTAATAGGCCATTTTACTGACTTTTTTCAATTTTCAAGCCATTTATTACTTGATTATTACAAAAGTGTTGCAAAATGGTTAAAATTGCAATTTTTAAAAGTTATCCACAGGAAGTATGTGGATAACATGTGGATAACTCTGTGATAGAATTGTGAAAAAAATTTTTGTCGACGACCCAATGTGGAAAGTGTGGATAACTGCCCAAATTATCCACAAAGTTATCCACATGCAAAATTCAGTAATACCAAGGGTTTGACATAGTTATCCACAGTTTCCACACCCCCTACTACTACTACTATATAATATATAACTATAACTAATATCTATTATTTATTATATAGCAAAAAAATTTTCAAAAAAAATTGGTTTACATTTTTCGGGTGAATAATCAAAAAAATGTTTAGAAAAAAATTATAAAAAAATTTTTTTAATTAATTATTTTTTTGTAATTTAATTTTTAATAACACTTATTCACAATATCCACATCTAATATTGTTGATAATGTGAATAACTTTAACTTTTTAAATTAATATTTGTTGATTTTTTAAAATTAATTTTATATAATAAAGACAGATTAAACGGATTATTTATTTTTATATTATGATCAGAGGAGGGGAAAATGGACGATAACTTTATTAACATATGGGAAAAAGCATTAGAAGCATTAAAAGAAGAAACATCACAAATAGCATATAAAACATATATAGAAGTAATGGTACCAAGAGTTATAGATAAAAATACAATTTGTTTTTTAGCTCCATCTAGTTATCATATAGAAATATGCAAAAAGAGATATTTAGATCTTATTCAAAATACATTAAAGATTTTAACTAGTGTAGATTATGAAATAACTTTTGAAGCTAAAGATGTAATTCCAGAAGAAGGAGAAGAAGAACTTGATATTGAAGTAGTAAAAGGACAATATGGAAATATAGAAGTAAACAACAATTCTCAAGTTATAAATACAAGTATTCCTACTGATGTAAAAAAAATAAAAGAAGAAGCTGGTTTAAATCCAAGATATACTTTTGATAATTTCATTATTGGTACTAATAATAGATTTGCTCAAGCAACAGCTTTTTCTGTAAGTGAAAATTTAGGTGTGACTAATCCATTATATATATATGGAGGAGTTGGTTTAGGAAAGACACACCTTATGCAAGCAATAGGTAATGCTGTAATCGACAAAAACCCGTCAAAAAAAGTTATTTATTGTACAGGTGAATTATTTGTTAATGAATTAATAAAAGCTATGTTAAATCCAAATATGAACGATTCATTCAAAAAGAAATTTAGAAATGTAGATTTATTATTAATTGATGATGTTCAAATAATTGCTGGTAAAGATAAATGCCAAGAAGAATTTTTCCATACATTTAATTCATTATTTGAAAGTGGAAAACAAATTGTATTAACATCTGAAAAGCCACCTAAAGAAATTAATGGGCTAGAGGATAGATTAAAAACAAGATTTTCTATGGGTGTAAGTGTTGATATTCAAACACCGGATTATGAAACAAGATTTGCTATATTAAGAAAAAAAGCAGAGGAAGAAAGATACTTAATTGATGATGATGTTTTAGTAAAAATTGCTACAAGAGTAAAATCTAATGTAAGAGAGCTTGAAGGTGTATTTAATAAATTAATGGCATATACAAAATTTACTAATAATCCTTTAACTGATGATGTAGTAGATAATACTATAGAATCAATATTAGTAAAAAATTCAAAAATATTAACAAGTAAGCTTATAATGCAGGTTGTTGCTAAATTTTTTGATATAAAAGTAACAGATTTAACTAGTGATAAAAGATCAAATACTATTGCTTTTCCAAGGCAAATTTCTATGTTCTTATGTAGAGAAGTAGCAGATATGTCATTTTCTGCTATTGGAAAAGATTTTGGTGGAAGAGACCATTCAACAGTTTTACATGCTTATTCAAAGGTTAAAGATGAATATAACAATAACCCAGATACAAAAGATTTAATTGATGATATAAAGAAAATATTAGAAAGAGAAAGTTAAAAATTTTAATTGTTATTTTATTATTGATTTTTAATAATCTTTTTATTATAATAAAATAATAATTTAAACGAATAAAATTAATTTAGTAGAAAAGGGGAATAAAAATGAATATTAAATGTGATTTAAAAGAATTAATAAACGCTTTAAATATTGTATCAAAGACATCAAGCTCAAAAACAACAATGCCAATATTAGAAGGTGTATTGTTTGAAGCATATCAAAATAGATTAAGATTAATTACAAATGATTTGGAAATAGGATCTGAACATACTTTTCCTTGTGAAGTAATAAGAGAAGGAAAAACAGTTGTAGATTTAAGAATGCTAAATGAAATTGTTAGAAAGATTGAAGATGAAACTGTTGAAATATCAGTAGATGATAATTTATTTGTTCTTAAATCTATAAATGGTGTATTTAAATTAGCAGTAATGAATCCTAATGAATATCCAAAACTTCCTGTTTTTGATATTGAAAATAGTATTGAATTAGAACAAAATATATTTAAAGATATGATAAGAAGAACATTATTTTCAGTAAGTACTGATGAAAATAGACCTGTATATAATGGTGCTTTAGTAAAAGTTGAAGATGGTGTATTAACTATAGTAACTATAGATGGATTTAGATTATCTTTAAAGAAACATATTTGTGAAAAAGAAATTAATAATTTCAAAGCAATTATACCAGGTAGAGTATTATCTGAACTTCTAAAAATATTAAGCGATTCAGACGGAGAAAGTGTAAGAATTGGAATAAATAGAAATCAAGCACTTTTTGAAATGGGTAATAGCATTATAATAAGTCGTTTAATTGAAGGAGAATTTTTAAATTACCAAAATATAATTCCAGAAAACTATGAAACAAGAGTTAGAGTAAAAACTAAAAAATTACTAGATTCTTTTGAAAGAGTTGCACTATTTGCAAAAGAGAATAAAGAAAAAGATAAAAAATCACCAGTTAAAATGAAATTAGATTTAGATGGAATTACATTAAGTTGTGTTAGTGAAAATGGTGATGCTAAAGAAGTAATTTCTGCACTAGTTGAAGGAAAGGAATTAGAAATAGGATTTAATCCAAGATATGTAATAGATGCATTAAGAGTTATTGAAGATAATGAAATATGTATAGAGTTTACATCAAATATTTCACCAGTATTATTTAAGCCTGTAGTATCTAACGAATATACATACGTAGTTTTACCAATAAAAATAAAACAAGATTAATATAAATAAAGCATGAGTAGTATCTATTATTCATGCTTTATTTAATGAGGGGTATATATGTACTTAACAAAGTTAAAATTAGAAAATTTTAGAAATTATGAAAATGAAGAAATTAATTTAATAAATGGAATAAATCTCTTTTTAGGATTAAATGCACAAGGAAAAACAAATATAATTGAGGCTATATATACTGGTGCATTTGGAAAATCATATAGAACTTTAAAAGATAATGAACTAATAATGTTTGGAAAAGACTATTTAAATATAACTTTAGAATATGAAAAAAATAACTTAAACAATATAACAACATTTTATATAGATAATTTAAATAGAAAGCAAATAAAAAACAACGAAGTAAAAATAAAGAAAATAGCAGATTATGTTGGAGAAATACCTATAGTTATATTTTCACCAGAAAGTTTAGATGTAGTAAAAGGTTCGCCAAGTAAAAGAAGAAATTTTATAGATATGATTTGTTGTCAATTATCTAAATCATATATAATTCAACATCAAGAATATATGAAATGTTTAAAGATGAAAAATAGTATGTTAAAAAATGATTATATAGATGATAATTATATTTATGTTTTACATGAGAAAATGAGTAAATATATAAAATATATTGTTGATTATAGAAAAGAGATAATAGATAAATTAAATATTTATGCAAAAACTATCCAGAAAAAAATAACAGAGGATAATGAAGAAATTAATTTAATATATAATACAGATTTTCTTAATATGACAGAAGAAGAAATAAAAAAATATTTAGATGATCATTTATATATTGATAAATTAAGAAAAATAGCAATAAAAGGAATTCAAAGAGATGATTTAGAAATATATATAAATGAACAAGATGTTTCTAAATTTGGCTCTCAAGGACAAAAAAGAACAGCATTATTAACATTAAAATTATCTAACTTTGAATTATTAAAACAAGAAAAAAATGAAATTCCTATATTATTACTTGATGATATAATGTCAGAATTAGATAGTAAGAGAATTAACTTTTTATTAAAATATATAGAAAATTATCAAAGTATAATAACTACTACTGAAGATACTTTTGTTAAGAATATAGATAATATAAAAATTTCTAAAGTTTCAAATGGAAGACTTGAAAAATAATATAAAAGTATGATATAAATAAAAAGTACAAATAAAAAATATTTATGAAAAGAGGTAGAAAAAATGGCAAAATATGATGAAAATCAAATACAAGTACTAGAAGGTTTGGAAGCTGTTAGAAAAAGACCTGGTATGTACATTGGTAGTATATCTTCAAGAGGTTTGCACCATTTGGTATATGAAATTGTAGATAACGCAGTTGATGAGGCTTTAGCAGGTTATTGTACAGAAATAAATGTCGAAATATTGCCAGATAATATAATTAGTGTTCAAGATAATGGTAGAGGAATACCTGTAGGAACACATCCAAAAATGGGAATATCTACTTTGGAAGTTGTATTTACTATATTACATGCAGGAGGAAAATTTGGCGGTGGAGGATACAAAGTTTCTGGTGGTCTTCATGGTGTTGGTGCCTCTGTTGTTAACGCTTTATCTGAAAGTGTATATGTTGAAGCATGTGATGGAGATGGAGTGTATGCAGCTTCATTTGCTAGAGGAAAAACAATAGAAAAAACACATAAAATCGCAGATGGTAAAAAATCAGGAACAAAAGTTGTATTTAAACCAGATTCTCAAATATTTGAAACAACTGTATTTGAAACAGATATATTAGTTCAAAGACTAAGAGAAATGGCATTTTTAAATAAAGGACTAAAAATTACTCTATGGGATAAAAGAGAAGAAGGAACAGAGCAAATGGTATTCCATTATGAAGGTGGAATAAAATCATTTGTTGAATTCTTAAATAAAGGAAAAGATACTGTAAATCCAGAAGTTGTATATTTTGAAGGAGAAGATAATGATGTTCAAGTAGAAGTGGCTTTACAATATACAACAAATTATACAGAAAATATATTATCATTTGTTAATAATATTCCAACTGGTGAAGGTGGAACACACGTTGATGGATTTAAAAGAGGTCTTACAAAAGCATTTAATGATTATGCAAGAAGATTTAACATATTAAAAGAAAAAGATGCAAATTTACAAGGTGAAGATATAAGAGAAGGTATATCTGCTGTTGTAAGTGTAAGAGTACTAGAGCCACAATTTGAAGGACAGACAAAAACAAAACTTGGAAATAGTGAAGTAACAGCTGTAGTAAATAATATAATGGTTACAAAAATGGGACAATTCCTTGAAGAAACACCAAATGTAGCTAAAGCTATAGTTGAAAAAACAATAAGTGCTGCAAGAGCAAGAGAAGCAGCTAGAAAAGCAAGAGATTTAGCAAGAAGAAAAACACCACTTGAATCTACAACATTACCAGGTAAACTTGCAGATTGCTCTGAAAAAGATGCTTCAAAATGTGAAATATATATCGTCGAGGGAGATTCTGCCGGTGGTAGTGCAAAGCAAGGAAGAGATAGAAGATTCCAAGCTATACTTCCTCTTTGGGGTAAAATGTTAAACGTTGAAAAAGCTAGAGCAGATAAAATATATAATAATGAAAAACTATCACCAGTTATAATTGCTTTAGGTGCTGGTATAGGAAATGATTTTAATTTGGAAAAATTAAGATATCATAAAATAATACTAATGGCAGATGCCGATGTTGATGGTGCACACATTAGAACATTACTTCTAACATTCTTCTTTAGACATATGAGACCATTAGTTGAAAATGGAAACATATATATAGCTCAGCCACCACTATTTAAATTATCTAAAAAAGGTATGGAAGATGTTTATTGCTATAACGAAGCAGACTTAGAAGTAAAATTAAAAGAATTAGAAGAAAAAGGAATAGCAAGAGATACTTTAAGTATGCAAAGATATAAAGGTCTTGGTGAAATGGACTCTGATCAATTATGGGAGACAACAATGAATCCAGAGACTAGAATACTAGTTCAAGTACAATTAGAAGATGCTATAAAAGCTGACCAAATCTTTTCCGTACTTATGGGTGAAAATGTAGAGCCAAGAAGAGAGTTCATTGAGCAAAATGCACAATATGTTACTAATTTGGATGTATAGTAACTAAAATATTTAGAATAAAATAAAATTTTTGTTGACAAACAGAAAAAAATTATGTATAATATAACTCGTAAAGTAGAGGAAATCTTCTCACCTTACGAGTTTTGTCTTAGTAAGGTATCAATAAAATACATATTTATATGCATATTTTGATTTGAGAAGATTGCCTACAAGCAATCTTTTTTATATATTTTTTTGTGGAGGTGTTTCATATAAAACAAGATTTTTTAATTAATGATCAAATTGAATTTTCTAAAGTTCAAGTAATTAAATCAAATGGCGAAAAAGCAGGTTTATTACCAATTGCAACTGCCATAAAATTAGCTGAGGACGAAGGATTAGACTTAGTGCTAGTATCTTCTAATCCAACTAACCCTGTTTGTAAAATATTAGATTATAGCAAGTATAAATTCGAAATGAATAAGAAAGCTAAAGAGTCTAAGAAAAAACAAAAAGTTATTGAAATAAAAGAAGTCAGAATATCACCAAATATAGATAGACATGACTTAGAAGTAAAAGCAAAAAATGCCAATAAATTTATTGATGCTGGAAATAAAGTAAAAGTAACAATGAGATTTAGAGGTAGAGAATTAAACTTTGTCGAACAGGGAAAAGAAATAATGGACACTTTTAGAGATTTAATATTAGATGCTCAAGTAGAAAAAGAAGCAAAAATGGAAGGTAAAAATCTAGTTATGTTTTTAATACCAAAACAAAAATAATTAGTGTTTGAGGGAGGAGAGATTTATTATGCCAAAAATGAAAACACATAGTTCATCTAAAAAAAGATTATCAGTAACAGGTACTGGTAAAGTAAAAAGAAATGTTGCAAATCGTGCACACAAATTAACAGGTAAATCTTCAAAAAGAAAAATGGCTTTAAAACAATCAGCTTATGCAGATAGTGCTAACCAAAAAGCTATTAAGAAGTTATTACCATACCAATAATAATTAAGTAATTTATATTCGAAAGGAGAGAATTTAAATGGCAAGAGTAAAAGGAGCTGTTACAACAAGAGCTAGACATAAAAAAGTTCTTAAAAGAGCAAAAGGATATTTTGGAGCAAAATCAGTAAGATTTAGAATGGCAAATACTGCTGTTATGAAATCTGGAAATTATGCATATGTAGGAAGAAAGCAAAAGAAAAGAGATTTTAGAGCATTATGGATTGCAAGAATTAATGCTGCTGCAAGAATGTGTGGAACTACATATTCAAAATTAATGAATGATTTAAAAGCTGCAAATGTAACAATTAACAGAAAAATGTTAGCTGAAATGGCAGTTAATGATATGAATGGTTTTAAAACTTTAGTTGAAAAAGTTCAAAAATAATAATATAATTATAATATAGAAATTTTAGGAGGTATTTATGTTAGCAGGAGAATTTAGAAAAGGTGTAACATTCGAATTAGAAGGTTCTGTTTATAGAATTGTAGATTTTATGCATGTTAAACCTGGTAAAGGATCAGCATTTGTTAGAACTACTTTGAAAAATGTTATAACTGGAAAAAATCTTGAAAGAACTTTCAATCCAAACGAAAAGGTTGAAGAAGCACAAGTAACTGTACAAGAAATGCAATATCTTTATGCAGATGGAGATAATTATGTATTTATGAATACAGAAACTTATGAACAAGTTGAGTTAACTAAAGAACAAATAGAAGATACATTACCTTACTTAAAAGATAATATGATAGTAAAAGTATTATCATATAAAGGAAATATATTCGGAGTTGAGCCTCCTACATTTGTTGAATTAGAAGTAACTTATACAGAACCTGGAATTAAAGGCTCAACAGCTACTGGAACAACTAAACCAGCTACTGTTGAAACAGGAGCAGTGTTCCAAGTACCTATATTTGTAGAAATAGGTGACAGAATAAGAATTGATACTAGAACAGCATCATATATGGAAAGATGCTAATTTAAAAAAAGAACTTGAAATATTTATTTCAGGTTTTTTTTTACCTTTTTTTAAGTTGTATATTTTATATTTTCGTGTTAATATTAAATTGAGGTGAAATATATGGCTTCAAGTTCAAAAATACCAGCTACTTTTGCAAAAAAAGTAATAATTAATTCTGAAGTATCTAAAAAATATTATACTAAAATAGCAGATATAGTGGATAATTACAATTCATCTACAGATAAAGAAAAATTAGTTGAAATGATGTCAGGGTACGCTATGTATACTTTTTGTATGCTTGAAAATACTGATTTAAAAAACTCAATAATAGCTGAGTATAATGTAGGACTAGAAAAAAGTACAAAATATCCAGAAATTGAAAGTGACGATGAAAAATTAAGGCAAAAATTTATGAAAAATAGGAAATCTGAAGCTTTTAAAATAATACCATACGAATTAAAAAAAGATGAAAATAAAAAGTTAAGTATAAGTTCAAGAGCAACTCAAATGATTGAACAATCAGATTCTAAAGATGTTGTTACAGAAAAGTATAGAAGACTTTTAAAAAATATGCATAGCCGAAATTTTAATCCAGAAAATGTATTTTTATGTGTAGGTTCTGTATCTAATACATTTGCACATAGACTTGAAGATGAAATTGACTCTATAAGAAAAAACATAGACTTTACTGATAGAAAAATGGGAAAAGGTGAATTTTTAGATAAGCTAAAAAAAGCAGATATTGAATATACAAATAATACAGAATATGCTTTTAATTATAAAGATTTGCAGAAATATTTAAATGGATTAGTTAAGGAAGAAAAAGATTTAGATCCTGCATTATATTTAGAAGCTCAAAAAGCTGAAAAATTAATAAAGAAAATATTTCCTAAACAAGATGTAAGTATTGATTTTATGAATCAATTTTCTAAATGCTTAAATTATAAGAAAAATGCAGACCTATTTTTTAATATGAAAGCATATTCAGATGATGGTTTAATGTTATATCAAAAGAGTATTATTGAAGAATGTGAGAAAAAGCAAATTGATCCATATGAAAGTGGAAAATTAGAATATAAAATAGCATTAGTAAATGATGAATTTGCTCTTTCAAATGGTGAAAAAAGCTATAGAATTATAAAATATAGAAATGATGCATATAAAAAATATGCTGAATTTAATGATTCAATAGTAAGAAGCAAATCATATCAGAAAAATTTAGCATCATATACTAAAACTTTTGATGAAGATTTAGTATATGATAAAATAGGCGAAATAGCTAAAAAAGAAAATAGAGAATTTTTAAGTGATTTTAAAATACATACTTTTATTAGCGAAGGCCAAGTATCTGTAATGCATAAAAAAGCAAATGACACAAATGATTTTATAGTTAGAAATGGTATTAAAAATGTAGATATTACTAATAATCCTTTCATGAAGCAAATTGCTTATAGATATATACCTTTTGACTCAACTACTATAAATACAAAAGCAGAAAGACAGGAAAATGAAAGTATACTTAAGGGATTACAGAAAAATTGTGAGCAAAATATTAATAAATATCCAAGCTATGAAGAATTTGAAAAGAAAAATGATTTAAATAGATGTGTAGAAAATAGTATTAAAAATAAAGGAGAAATTTAATTATGGAAAATGATATGTTAAAAGATTTATTTAATCAAAAGAGATATGAAGATGTAATTGACCTATTAAAAAGCTTATTTTGTGGACTATATGAAGAAATGCTTATATATAAAAATGTAAGTTATGACGAAGATAAATCAGATTATACAACACTTGCAGCACTTGTTAGAAAAAATTATCCTCAATTTTTAGATAATTTTTCTTTGATGCAAGCAACATCAGCAAATCCAGATAATACATACTTAGATTATATTAATGTTCTATTATCAACATATATGTTTTTTAAGAAGGAATATAAAAATAGTTCTGAAGAAAATAAATATGATGAAGATATAGAATTTATAGATTAAAATTGACATAATATTAATAATATGGTATAATATTAAACGACGCATAGAGTGAACACAATCAATAATTTGATAGGGGGAAAGGTAAATGGAAAAAAAGGAATTCTTAAATGTAGCAGGAATCGCACCAACAAAAGAATTACTTGATAATCCAAAGATAAAACAAATAGTTGATTTTGTAAACAAGCATGGATTTATACTATACGACACAGATGCATATATAAAACCAGAAGTTTTTAACACTTTGATTGATTATATTCATTCTGCCGAGGCAATAATACAAATTCTAAATAGAGAATCTGAAGCAACGTCTTTAAATACTCATTTAGATAGTATTATTAAATTCTACAATTTGTATGATCCGTACAAAGTTCAATGGTTAGGAAAAGATACCGCAATATTAGTTGATGAAGAATATCTAAAAAATTCAACTAAAGAGTGGACAGAAAATGTGCTTTTCAAATCTAATAAGATAATCTTTGTAGGTCAAAAAAGAGTTACAATAAGAGAAAATCGATATAGTAAAGATGAGCCAAAATACATAGAACCTATTGAACTTAATGTTACTGCTTTAAGAGTTGCTAAAGAAAGAGGAATGTTAAAACAAGCAATTTTACAAGCAACAGAAACAATGTAGAAAAAAACACATCTAATATAAAATATATTAGGTGTGTTTTTCTTTATGTAAATATATAATGCTAAATATCTTGAATTAATGTAATAAATATTGTATAATACTTGTGTTTAAAGGAGAAATATAATGAAGTTTGTAAATAGCTATAAAGAAAAAATGAAAAAGTATAATGAAGAACATAAACTTAAATATTATATAGATACAATGGGTTGTCAAATGAATGAAAATGATTCATTAAAATATGCTGGAATTTTTGAATCAATGGGATTTGAAAAAGGAGAGGAAGACAATTCTAATGTATACCTATTTAATACTTGTTGCGTTAGAGAAAATGCAGAAAATACATTATTTGGTAGACTAGGAATGTTAAAAAATAGAAAATTAAATAATGAAGAAGTATATATAGCAATAGTTGGTTGTATGACACAACAAGAACATATATTAGAAAAAATAAAAAAATCTTACAGATTTGTAGATGTTGTCTTAGGTACAAGTTGTATGTCAATTTTTCCAGAAAAACTATACTATGCAATAGTAGACAATAAGAAAAAAATAGAATATATAGATGTTAGTAATGCTTTAGAAGAAGAAGTTCCAATAGCATATAATGACAAATACAAAGCAAGTGTTAGCATTATATATGGATGTAATAATTTTTGTTCATATTGTATAGTTCCTTATGTAAGAGGAAGAGAAAGAAGTAGAAAACCAGAAGATATAATTGCAGATGTAAAAAAACTTGCAGATGAAGGATACAAGGAAATAATGCTACTTGGACAAAATGTAAATTCTTATGGAAATGATTTTAAAGAAAAATATACATTTCCTATGCTTCTTGAAGAACTTGAAAAAATAGATGGTATAGAAATAATTCGTTTCATGTCACCACATCCAAAAGATTTTAAAGATGATTTAATAGAAGTTATAAAAAAATCAAAGAAAATTGCAAGACAAATCCATTTACCATTACAATCAGGTAATACAGAAATATTAAAGAAAATGAACAGAAAATATACAAAGGAACAATTTATAGAATTAGCACTAAAATTAAAAGAAATACCAGATGTTTCTTTGTCTACAGATATAATTGTAGGATTTCCTAATGAAACAGAAGAACAATTTTTAGATACTTTAGATGTTGTAAGAAAAGTTGAGTTTGATCAAATATATATGTTTATATATTCAAAAAGAACAGGAACAGTAGCTGCTAAATTAGATGATGAAATTACATATGAAGAAAAAGTAGATAGATTAGAAAGATTAAAAAAGTTGTATGAAGAAACTTTACCAAAATTAAACGAAAAAATGGTAGGAAAAGTATATAAAGTTTTAGTAGAAGGAAAAAGCAAAACAAATAATGACCTTTATACAGGTAGAAGTTCACAAAATAAAGTTGTAATTTTTGAAGCAGATGAATCATTTGTAGGAAAAGTAGTAAATGTAAAAATAGATAGTCAACATTTATGGTATTTAAAAGGTACTATTATTAAATAAAAAAAGCTCAGTAAATTT
Organism: uncultured Clostridia bacterium; assembly: GCA_947627255.1. Classification (GTDB taxonomy): domain Bacteria; phylum Bacillota; class Clostridia; order TANB77; family CAG-465; genus CAG-465. Next base: position 28,712 of record CANQVI010000009.1, read on the forward strand.
TTACTGAGCTTTTTTAGCATATTATTTTTTATTTTCTATATAATTTACTAAGGTAATTGGAGGATTATATGGAAAAAATTATTAATAATAAATATACAAAAGACGATATATATACTATGTTTAAAGATGAACTAAAAGGTCATTATTTAAAAAGAGAAGGAAGTATAGGAAATAATATTCATGAATTTAATAATAATATAGAACAAAAAGAAGAGGAAAAAGAGAAAACTAGCATTTCAGAAAAAATAAAATATAAATTTATGATTAAAATAGTGGCTGTATTATTTATAGGAATAGGGATATTAGGATATAAATATATTGAAAACCCTAAAATAAAAAATAATAGCATAGTAAGTTGGATAAAAAATGAATATAAGAAAAATTATTCAAAGAATGAAATAATAGAAAATTTTGAAGAAATATCAAAGTACATATATGCTAAAGTAGAGAACATAGTACCTCAAAGTTTATATACCAAAGTTGTAAATAATTATATCAATAATATAAAGCCTAATATGTTAGATTTTAACTTGAATAAAATATTAAGAAATAAAGAAATAGAAAATACAGTTGCAGTATTTAATGAGGATAATATACAAATAAACAGTAATGATATAGCGAAAGTTGAAGAAATTACAACTACGTCAAGTCAAGTAAGTCTTATGGAAATGGATAAAGATGAAATTTTATCTAAAAATATAAATATTATATTGCCTGTAAATGGAACAGTTACATCAATTTATGGCGCAAGAGAAGAAATTTTTGAAAATGTTGGCTATCATACAGGAATAGATATTGCTAATTCATTAAATACAGAAATAAAAAGTGCAACTGATGGTGTAGTTGTTTTAGCACAAAATATGGATAAATATTATGGCAATAATATTGAAATAGAAAAAGATGGTGTAATATTTAAATATGCACATTTAAATGAGATAAAAGTAAGTGTTGGAGAAGAAGTAACACAGGGACAAATTATAGGCTTAATGGGTTCAACTGGTATGTCTACAGGCTCACATCTGCATTTTGAGATAAAAATAAATGATAGAAGTGTTGATCCTGAATTGATAATAAAAATAAGGTAGAAATAATTTGAAAGTAAAATTAAAATATTTTTCACTAGAAATTGAAAATTTATTAATTATTATATTGATTTCTTTTTTCTTTTCTGATAAAATCAAATTGTTTTTGACGTCGTATTTTGTATGTTATTTATTCATAATTTTTCATGAATTATCACATATAATGATTGCGACTTTATATGGCAAAAAGATATTAAAATTAAGGCTTTCTATTGCAGGTGTATGTGTAAGATTTAATAATTTTAGTTTAGGAAATATAAAGAAAATAGTAATATATATGGCTGGACCATTAGCAAATATTTGTCTAGCAATATTATTTAATAATATAGATTTTGTGTTTGATATAAACATATTTTTGGCAATTTTAAATTTATTACCTGTTTATCCATTAGATGGGTACAATATATTAAAATGTGTACTAAATTTATTTAATAAACAAATATTTTTAAAGTATGTAGAATATATTTTTTTATCATTATTATTTATTTTATCAATTTTTACTTTTTTCTTTAGTTATAATCCTTCATTATTCGTACTTTTTATTTATATAATCTTAATAAAATACACCAATAGAAATCAAGTAAAGCTGTAGATTTTGAAGTAGCAACAATATTTTAAAAGAATTACAAAAAGGTTGCATAAATATTACAAAATTTCTTCAAAAACCTTGATTTTTTTAGCAAAAGATAGTATTATATAGGTAGCTCAAATTTGGAGGTGTAAGATGTGGCTATAGGTGATATCATCGTTGGGCTAGATATTGGTGTGTCTAAGGTCAGTTGTGTAATTGGACAAGTCAATAAATTTAGCGAGATTGAAGTCATTGGGTATGGCCTCTCAAACAACTCAGGGATAAAAAGAGGACAGATTTTAGATTATGAAAGAGTGGGCCAGTCAATAAAAGACGCAGTAAATTCAGCTGAACAAATTTCTGAGCTTTCAGTAAATTCTGCCTATGTAAATATTAAGGGCATGAATGTTAGAATAGAGAAGGTTGTTATGGAATCTGAGGTCGAAAGACCAAATGATGGTATGACAGTAAATGATATTTATAATTTGTACACTAAGATTCAAATATCTACTAGACTAGAAAGAGATGAGCAAATTATTGATATTCTGCCATCTGCATATATTGTAAATGGCAGAGTATATAAAGATGAACCCGTAGGAGCCTTTTGTAAAACATTTCAAATGGAAGTTGAAGTTGTTATTGCAAGAGGTGATTATATAGTTGGGGTTCAAAAAGCATTAAAATATGCTGGCTTAAAAATCGATGGTCTAATATTAGAAACTTTGGCTACATCTAATATAATTTTAATGCCTGAAGAAAAGCAAAATGGTGTATTAATGATAGATATAGGCGGAGGGCATACTGACATATCACTATATAAAAAAGACAGATTAGAATTTTATACAACGCTTCCTGTTGGAGGAGATCATATAACAAATGATATTGCACTAACATTTGATATAAGTACTGATGAGGCTGAGAGATTAAAAAGACAATATAATTTAGCTTTAGTTTCTATGATTACAAATAATCATGAAATTAAATTAACAACTAGGGCAGCTGGTGGCAATGACGTAGTAAAATGTAGTGAGATTGTACAAGTAATAGAAGCAAGAATTAAAGAAATATATCAATTAATAAGACGAATGCTTCAAGAAAAAGGAATGATTACTGCCATAAATACAGTAGTTTTAACTGGTCAAGGAATAAGCAATATAGTGGGAGCTGAAGAATTGGCCGCAAAAACTTTAAAAATTAATCAAGTAAGGATATGTAGTCCAAAATTAATTAATGTAATTAAGCCACAACATACAACAGTTTATGGAATGGTAAGATATATATCTGGTTTAGGACTTAGTAAGCATGTTAATAGTGATGTTCAAATTGTTACTGAGCCTAGCTTTAAAGATAAGATTTTTGAAGGAATAGAAAGCTTCAAAGAAAAATTCTTTTCCAAGAAAAAGAGTAAAAAAAAGAAGTTTTAGTTATAGATTTTAAGGGGGAATAAATAATGGAAAACGAAAACAGAACAGGGATGGCTACAATTAAGGTTGTTGGAGTCGGAGGTGCTGGAAATAATGGTGTTAACAGAATGGTTGAAAACGGTTTAAAGAGTGTAGAATTTATTTCTGTAAACACTGATAGACAGCAACTAAATGTATCAAAAGCAAGCAAAAAAATTCAAATAGGTGAGAAATTAACTAGAGGACTTGGTGCAGGTGCAAATCCAGAAGTTGGAAAATGCAGTGCAGAAGAGTCTAAATCTGAAATAGCAGAAGCATTAAAAGGAGCAGATATGGTATTCGTTACTGCTGGTATGGGAGGCGGAACTGGTACAGGTGCAGCTCCAATTGTTGCTGAAGTTTCAAAAGAAATGGGAATATTAACAGTAGGTGTAGTTACAAAGCCATTTCCTTTTGAAGGAAAAAGAAGAATGATGCAAGCAGAAGCTGGTATCGAAGAATTAAGACAAAATGTTGATACACTTATAATAATACCAAATGAAAAATTATTACAAGTTGTTGAAAAGCAAACATCAATAATGGATGCATTTAAAATGTCAGATGATGTTTTAAGACAAGGTGTACAAGGTATATCAGATTTAATTACAATAACTGGTCTTGTAAATCTAGACTTTGCTGATGTAAAAACTATCATGCTAGATGCTGGTGTAGCACATATAGGTATAGGTAGAGCATCAGGTGAACACAGAGCACAAGAAGCTGCAAGACAAGCTATTCATAGCCCATTACTTGAGACTTCAATTGAAGGAGCAGGTGGAGTATTGTTAAATGTAACTGGTGGTAAAGACTTATGCTTACTTGAAATTAGTGAAGCAGCAGATCTTGTACAAAAATCTGTAGATGCAGATGCAAACATTATATTCGGTGCTGTTATAGATGAAAAACTTGAAAATGAAATTGTAATAACTGTAATTGCTACAGGATTTACAAAAACTGCTTTTCAAGATTTAAAATTAGATAATATAGTTGGTGAAGCATTAAAAAATGCAACTGTATCTCAAAATACACAACCAACATCAGCTCCAAGTTTTGCTGATTTAAACTCTTTATCTAGTTTATCTTCTACATCAAGCAGTGCTTCAACAATGTCTGGTATTAATTCATCTGCAAGCTCTATTAGTTCAACTAGAACTAATGTAGGCGCAAATAATGAATATAAAATTGTAGATTTAGATATACCACCATTTTTAAGAAGAAATAAAGATTAATTAATATCCCCAGTATTAACAATCTATAATTTGGATAATTAAGCTAAGAAATGTACTTTCTTAGCTTTTTTTGTTATATTTTATATCTTAATTTTTATATAAAATATAGTAAAAGTGACAAATTCTTTATATAAAAGAAAATATAATTAGTTTAGGTGATTAAATGAAAATCTACCTAGACTATATTTTTTTAGAAAATTTAATAGTAAATACAGTAATAATTATAGAAACAATAAAATTTACTAAAAGTAAAATTTCTAACAAAAGAAAAATCTTTGTGATATTAATAGATACAGTTCTTTCGTGTTTTTTTACTTTAAACAATTATTCAAGCATATTTCACTTTATTTTTTCATTAATTACATTTTTTATTTTATTTAAACCAAAAACATTATTTGAATATATAAAAAAAGTTTTATGTTTTTATATGCTATATATAATGTATTTAGGACTTATAATTTCAACGTGTATAATATTAAAAATTAATTTAGAAATTTTTATATATAAAATATTAATATATATTTTTACAGGATTTTTATTTCATTTTATATGTAAAGATTTGTGGAAAATGTGGAAAATGCATATCACAGAAAACAATTTATTTTATACTTTGTGGATAAATGGAATAGAAATAAATGCTTTTGTAGATACAGGAAATAGTGTAAAAGAACCAATTACTTCTTTAGATGTTATTTTTGTAAATAGTAAGTACAAAGAAAAAATATTAAATGGTAATGAAAAATTAAATAAATTAAAATTAGAAATAAATACCATTAGTGGAAATGACGAAAAAGAAGCTTATATAGTAAAAGATATTATAGTGTACAAAAGAAAAAATAAAATTGCAAAATTAGATAAAATAGTTTTATCTTTTAGTTCAATAAATAGTAGTACTCCAGAAAAATATAGTGCAATAATTGGATATAATACATATCTAGAAAAATTAGAGGGGGTAATATTATGATAAAAGAAGAAATTAGATTAGTTTATTTAAGAGTATTAAAATGGTTTGGACTTGAGGATTCCTTTTTATATTACATTGCAGGAAATGATAAATTACCAGCACCACTTTCTGAAAAAGAAGAATATGAATTGCTAAAAAGGTTAATGAATAAAGATAAAGAAGCAAAAAATATACTAGTAGAAAAAAACTTAAGATTGGTTGTATATATTGCTAAAAAATTTGAAAGTTCTGGTGTAAATATAGAAGACTTAATATCAATAGGAACAATTGGATTAATGAAAGCAATAAATAGCTATAATTTAGAAAAAAATATTAAATTAGCTACATATGCCTCTAAATGTATAGAGAATGAGATATTAATGTATTTGAGAAAAAATAACAAAATAAAAACGGAAATATCAATCGATGAGCCTATAAATATTGATAGTGAAGGAAATGATTTATCTCTTGCAGATATTTTAGGTACAGATAATGATAGTATATTTAAAAGTATAGAAGATGAAGAAAATAAAAAAATATTAAAAAGGGCAATACAAAATTTAAATAAAAGAGAAAAGACAATAATGCAACTTAGATACGGATTTGATGGGCAAGAGGAATTAACGCAAAAAGAAGTTGCAGATAAACTTGGAATATCGCAGTCATATATTTCACGATTAGAAAAGAAAGTAATAAATAATTTAAGAGACGATTTTACAGCTTGATTTATTGATAATTTATACAATCTGTGCTATTCTAAATACAAAGGATGTGAATGGCATGTATATAATTGCAATAGTTATAGTTATTATTATAATAGCTGTCATAATAATATATAATACAATGTTATCTAAAAAGAATAAGCTATTAAAAGCATATTCAAGTTTAGATGTTATGCTTAAAAAAAGATATGATTTAATACCTAATATTGTTGATACAGTTAAAGCATATGCAAACTATGAAAAAGGAACTTTAGAAAAAATAATGGGAATAAGAAAAAGAGCAGATGATTGTAAAGATATAGAAGATTTAGTAAACGTTTCTGATGATTTTAACAACTTTATGGGAGATATTTCTTTATTATTTGAAAAATATCCAGATTTGAAAGCAGGAGAAAATTTTATGCATCTTCAAAAAGTTTTAAATGAAATTGAAGAACAAATTTCTGCTGCAAGAAGAACATATAATGCACATGTTGAAAACTATAATACCTACATTAGCTTTATACCATTAAATATTTTTGCTAAATTATTTAATTTTAAAAAGTTCGATTTCTTTGAAATTAACGAAAACGAAAAAAATAGTAAAATATGGTTTAATGAAAATAATAAGTAGGAAGAGATTGTGTTATGAATAAAGAATTATTTAATGAAGAATATGCTAAATTTTATAATGATTATACAGATAAAATTCAACAATATTATGAGCGAGTAGGATTAAAAAAGAAAAAACTTGAAAGAATAGTAACAATTGTAATGATTATGCTAATTGCTATATTTTTATTTGGAACAGTTGAACTTAGTGAGTTTTTTCAAAACACTATTATAATTCAAATTATAGGGACAGTAGTTATAATTTTAATGTGCATAATATCAATAGTAGTACAATTAAAAAGAGAAATGTATAATATTAATGAAGATATAATTAGAGATATTGTAAAATACATTTCTGGAGATGAAAATTGTATTTATAGCCCTAATAAAAGAATTAGTAAAGCAGATATTGAAAAAATGGAATTATTTAACTTAAACAACTTAAAATATAATGGTAAAAATGCAATTAGTGCAAATTATAATAATAATATTATGAATTTTGCTGATATGGAAATTTACTATTATAAAGATAAAGTTACTGAAGAAGTGTATTATGATAATGAGGGTAGAAGACAGACTAGAATGGTAACTAATAAAGAAAAGAAATATGTATTTAATGGCTGCTATATGAGTGCTACACTTAATAAAAAAATAGCAGAACACATATATTTAATACCAAATAATATTTCAGATTTAATAATTAATGGAAGAATAAATGATTATATAACATATGATGGTGACGAGATAGAACTTGAAAATTTGGAATTTTCAGATAAATATAAAGTTTATAGTGATAATGAAGTTCAAGCTAGATATATTCTTTCATTAAAACTTATGGAAAAAATTAATGAAATAGATGAAACAATAAAATCTAAAAAGTATATTGTATTTAAGGAAGGAAGAAGATTTTCTATTTGTATTCAAGATTTTAGTATAGAAAGTTTAAGGAAATCAACATTGCCAATAAAATATACACAGGAAAGAGTAAGAGAAAATTTAGAGTATATATTTAAAAATCTTTATTCTTTATTTAATATATATAATATACTAGATTTAGGAAACGATTTATATGTATAATTAAAATTTAATGAGACTACAATTATTTGTAGTCTCATTTTTTGTATAATAAAGCAAACTTTATCATTAATTAAAGATATATGAATATAAATATAATAGGGTAGTTTAAATCTTTTATCTAACGAAAAACTACTATAAAAGTCGAACGAGAATAATAAGAATTCATATGTAAAAAATATTAATGATAAAGGAGAGATACATATGATTAATGGAACAAATGTTAAAGTTGAAATACAGGGGTTAGATACATCTAAACTACCTAGACTTTCAGCAAAAGAACAAATGGAAATGTTAAAGCAAATAAAAGAAGGAAAAACAGAACTTAAAGATGAATTTATAAATGCAAATTTAAGACTTGTATTAAGCTTAGTAAAAAAATTTAATAATAGAGGAGAAAATATTAATGATATTTTCCAAGTTGGTGTTATTGGCTTAATTAAAGCAATAGATAATTTTGATATTACTCAAGATGTTCAATTTTCTACTTATGCTGTGCCGATGATAATAGGTGAAATAAAAAGATATTTAAGAGATAATAGTGCCTTTAGAGTAACAAGGTCACTTAGAGATTTATCATATTTAATTTCACAAGAAAGAGAAAAATATATTGCAAAATATAATGAGGAGCCTACAATAGAACAATTAGAAAAGATTGTAGGTGCACCTAAAGAACAAATTATTTTAGCAATAGATAGTACAATAACACCTATGTCTATATATGATACTGTATATAATGATGGTGGAGATCAAATATATTTATTAGACCAGCTAAAAAATGATAAAGAAGAAGCAGAAGATTTAATTAATAAAATATCGATAAACCAAATATTAAATAAACTTACAGATAAGGAAAGGTATATTATTGAGAAAAGGTATTTTAAAGAAGCAACACAAGTGGAACTTGCAGAAGAATTAGGGGTTTCACAAGCACAAGTATCAAGAATTGAAAAGGGAGCACTGCTTAGAATAAGAAATAAAATAAATAAAGAGATATGATATTGTATTATTTATATATCTATGATAGAATAACCTACGGTTAGGAGGGTATTATGGCTGAGATAAAATATGAAATCGTAAAGACCATTGGTGTTCTATCTGAAAATCCAAATGGTTGGAAAAGAGAAATAAATTTAGTTAGTTGGAATGATAGAGCTCCCAAATATGATATAAGAGATTGGGATGAAAATCATGAAAAGATGAGTAAAGGTATTACTTTATCTCAAGAAGAAATGGAAATTTTAATAGATTTAATGAAAAATGAGTAAAACTGGTATATTATACCAGTTTTTTTAATACTTTATTATTATATAGGAGGTAATATATGGAAGATAAAGTTATATTCTTAAGTCCTTCAACTCAAGAATTTAATGTAGGATATGGTGACTTTGGAACAGAAGAATATCGAATGAATAGAATAGCAGATATAGTTGAAAATTTATTAAAAAATCAAGGGTATAAAGTATATCGTAATGAGCCAAATGAAAAATTAAGTGCTGCTGTAAAAAAGAGTAATGATATAGGTCCAGATATTCATGTGGCATTACATAGTAATGCTAGTGGTGAAGGGTATAATGCCCAAGGTCCTGAAATTTTTGCAAATAGACCAAATACTCCAGGTGAAAAACTTGCAAATAGTATATATGATGAAATTATAAATATATATCCTGACTCAAGTAAAGGAAGAGGTGTTTTATTTACAAGTAGTCTTTATGAAATAATAAGAACAAATGCACCAGCTGTTTTGCTTGAAGTTGCTTTTCATGATAATCCAGAAGATGCAAATTGGATTATTAATAACGAACAAGAAATAGCAGAAGCTATTGTAAAAGGAATAAATAATTATTTTAACTCACTTGAAAAAGGATAATAATATGGTAAAATAATTTATAGGTGATAATATTGTTAAGTGTAAAAGAAATTGTTACAGCTACAAATGGAAAGCTTTTAAATGGTAGATTAGATAGAACTATTACACAGTATAAAATAGATAGTAGGGAAGTAAATAAAGGTGATTTTTATATACCTTTAATTGGTGAGAAAGTTGATGGGCATAAATTTATTAATGATGTATTAGAAAAAGAATGCTCTGGTTTTTTTATATCCAATTATGATTATATAGATATTTTAAGTATTAAAAACAAATATAAAGATGTTGTTATAATAGAAGTTAAAAATACTTTGGAAGCATTGCAAAAGATAGGAATATATAATAGAAATAAACATTTAGAAATAGAAGTAATAGCAATAACAGGGAGTGTTGGAAAGACTAGTACACGTGAAATGATAGCTTCAGTATTAAGTGAAGAAAAAAAACTAATGGTTACTCAAAAAAATATGAATGGCCATATAGGACTTCCAATAATGGCTTTACAGCTAGAAGAACAAGATATGGCAGTATTAGAGGCTGGAATTGACTTTTGTGGTGAAATGGATATATTAAATAAAATTTTACAACCTAATGTGGCGGTTATAACTAATATTGGTACATCACATATTGGAAAATTAGGAAGTCAAGAGACAATATATAATGAAAAAACAAAAATTGCAAATAATATGATAGGTAAAAAAATATTATTACTAAATAAAGATGATAAATACCTAAATACATATAAAAATGATAATGTTAATATAATGTATTATAGTATTAATGAAGCAAAAAATGTAAAGATTTTTGATAATCATATTAAATTTGATACTAAAATATATGATAAGTATGAAACAGTAAAAATAAATACTTTAGGAGAACAAAATATTCTAAATGCAATTGTAGCAATAAAAGTAGCACAAATATACAATATTTCAAGAGAAAGTATATTAAACGGAATTAGTAAATATAACAATTTTTCTAGAAGAATGGAAAAAATAGATTTAAATGGCATAACATTAATTGATGATACATATAATGCTAGTCTAACTTCTGCTGAATCTGGCCTTAAAAGTGTAGACCATATGCATGGTAAAAGAAAAATAGCTTTTTTAGCAGATATACTAGAACTAGGTGAATTTGCAAAAGAAATTCATATTGAATTAGGAAAAGTATTTAAAGAGCTAAACTATGATATTTTAATAGCATATGGTGACAATATAAAAGATACAGCAGAAGTAGCAAAAAAATATATTAATAATGTATATGTATATAATGATATAGAAAAAGCAGAAAATAAAGTGAGAGAAATAATGACAGACGGAGATATAATTTATTTTAAAGGCTCAAATGCTATGAACATTAACTCAATTATTGAGAATATAAAAAGGGATTTCATGAATTAAATGAAATCCTTTTTCATATAATATAATGGTGATAATATGTCAAGAGGAATTGATTTTAGACAAAAAGAAGTTATTAATTTAACAGATGGGAAAATATTAGGATTTGTAGTAGACGTTCAAGCAGATTTTGAAAATGGAGAAATAAGATCAATTATTGTAGCTAAAACGGGAAAGATATTTAATAGTGTAAATAGCAAAAACAATGTTACAATTCCTTGGGAAAGAATTAAAAAGATAGGAGAAGATGTTATATTAGTGGAAATATAAATCAATAAATTAAAAAAGTTTAAAATTTTTTAAAAAAAGTGTTGACAAAAAGAATTTAAAGTAGTATCATAATAGACGTCGCAAAGAGATATCCAAAAAATAGAAAAGTTTTAAGGCAAAAATTACCATAAAAACTTTTATTTTTTATAAAAAAACTTATTGACAAAAGTTGACTCTTTGTGTTATAATAAAATCGTTCTCACGGAGTGAGAACAAGAGCACATTGAAAAATAAACAATGCAAGAAACAAACC
>CANQVI010000010.1 GCA_947627255.1 uncultured Clostridia bacterium
CTTTATTCTATGTATATAGATATTACTCTAAATATATCATTTTCCGCATTTAAGCAGTTAATTTTATAGCCTATTGTTGTTATATCACAAGAATTTTCATAAATATCAATTAATTTGTCATATATCTCTTTATTTATTAAAAATTTATTTTCATCCATCTTAAAATATTTTTCGTTAAGTTCCGTTATTTTCCCATTTAATTTCTTTACTCTGTTATCAAAAGTTAATTTGTCTATAATATCATAATATAATTTGTTCTTTTTAATACTAGAAACATCCTCGATATTTATATATCTTTTTTGTATTTCTACATTGCATAAATTACCTTTTTCATGTGATACATCAACTCTAGATTTATCATAACATTCTACTTTATCTGCAACGTGTCGTTGATTATTTTCAAATTCAGGTCGTATAAATGTATTATTATTAGTTGTATATCCTCTTTTTTCTGAATACTCAAAAAAATCTATATCAAAAGATACATCTGACATTCTTGCCGCCATACACTTTGCTATGTCAAAATTCAAATAAATATATAGTCTCATATACCTCTATTATATTTTATTTATTTAACACAAATATATTCTTTTATTGCATTATATTTATACTCCCCTATGCCATTAACATTTAAAATATCCTCTATACTTTCAAATTTGTTATTTTTTCTATATTCAATTATATTATCTGCAAGTGTATCTCCTATGCCGTCTAAAGTCTTAAGTTCTTCTTTTGTAGCCTTATTTATATTTATTAAATTATTATCTGTATCACTTTCTTCTGACTTTTCTTCAATTATCTTTTTTGGTACATCAATTTTATCCGAATCATTAAGTTTTTCTGCTAAATTTAATTCAGTTATATCTGCCAAATCTGTAAAACCACCACACATTTCTATTAAATCATTAAGCCTTGCTCCATCTTCTATATAATATACACCAGGCAAACATACTTCACCAGAAATATATACAGCAATTTTTCCAGAATACTTATCTACTTCAACTACTTCATCATTTATAACAATATCACTCTTTTTATTTTGGAATATAACAGAAATAACAGATATTAAAATAATAAATATTACTATTACATACGATTTATATTTTTGAAAAAAATTTTTTATAGATTTAAAAAACATTTAGCTAAATAACCTCCAAAAAAATATAGAAGTTATGCAATGCATAACTTCTATATATTATAAATTCAAACCTAATTTTATTAAAGTAACTAAGAGGTTATTATTATATAAAAATTTGACTAAAATTGTTTTATTAATATATCCCATAATTGATGCAAACGCAGGTAATGGTGCTACAAAAGATAAAATTGCAAGTAATATCCATATTTTTATTAATATAGATATGATACCTAAAGCAGTTCCTCCAATTGAATTTATAGCACTAAGCCCTGGTAAATTAAACACAATATTTAGTACCATTTGCAATATATAACATATTATTGAAACAACAATGAATATAGCAATAAAGCTTAATCCTTTTATAACAAATCTAGCTATATTTTCAGATGTTTGTTCAATTTGTGCCTCATCTGTTATATCAGTTATAAACTGACTATAAAAAGATGTATTGTTTTCTGTACTTTCATTTAAATTTTTCTCTATGTTTTCTTGAACAGTTTCTTTAATAGTTTGTCCTAGTCCTGTATTATAAATTGCATCAGACACAGCAGACTGTAATGCAAAGGCTAATATAATAGATAATATTAATGACGCAAAACTTACTAATATTCCAACCAAACCTTTTTTATGTCCAGAATATGCACCTAATGCAATTATTGCAAGTACAACAATATCTAAAACTAACATTTTCATTCCTCCTTATCTTTATAAATTAACAATATATATTTTATTTGTATAAATCAAGGCTAGACTTTTATCCTCATTAAATACTATACACTTTTTAGGTGTAATATTAATATTTCTAGATTGTAATTCAACTCCCCACTTATTTAATATATAAACATAGTCTTGATATATATAATAGTTTACAAGTTCACCACAAACCATAGATTTTGGTACAGAATCTACTAATGTAGTGCTAATTTTACTGCCATTATATGCAACATTTTCAATAATGTATTTGTTATCTGAAAGTTCTCTTTCAATGTAACTATAATAATTTGCATTTAATTTAACAAATAACATCTGAGTATTATCTAGTTCTTTTAAAGTTTCAAGATTACCTGTATCTATATCCACCTTAACAATTTGATTATCTAATAACGCATATATATTTTTTCCTTCAACTTTAAAATCATATATAAACTGATTATCTAAACTTATAATATCTCTTAATTGTTCCTCTTCTTTTTTAGAAATATCTATAATTCTAAATTTAACTCCTATATTAGAAGAATCTGTAACTGCTTCGCAAAATACCACTTGTTGAGCATTATTTAACATTTCCATTGATATAATATTTTCTTGAGATAAATATGCATCATATTTATTTTTTCCTTTTTTATCATAAACGCTAATAATATTATTATATCCAGATGAATTTGAATATTCTAATGCCATATTACCATATTTATCTAAAAATGCATTTTTAATTACTCCATCAATTTTTTTATTTAATATTTCGTTATAACTTTCAAATAAGTAAAGTGTACCAGTTGAATTATTAGTAACAAGCATATATTTGCCTTCAACTAAAATGTTTGGAGTAAAACTATCTGAAAAATTATACGTCCATGTTACTTCTCCATCTTTATCGTATGTAGTAATTGTATTATTTGAATATACGTATAATTGTTCATTATACATACCATATATATCGCTATCTTTTGTTACTAGCTCAATTACATTTTCATTTAGATTTTCTTTGTTTCCAATTTTTATTCCAAAAATAGGTCCATAATCGTAAATAATCCAAGTTACTAAGATAATAAATGCTATTATTATAAGAATAGTATTTATATTTATCCTATATCTAACTTTAGGACGTTCTATCATCATACCATTAGCATTTCTTTCAAACTTATTTATTCTACTATTTCTTTCACTATCTAATTCTTCTCTATTTCTGTTTACTATGTCTATGCTTTGTGATATATCTCTTTCAAGAGATTCGTCTATTGTACCGTCAATATCTTCGTCTAAAAATACAGATGAATTTTTATTATTTATCTTTTTCTTCATAAAAATTCTCCCATTCTCTTGGTTCAAAATATTTTGTACCTAATAGTTTATCTGGTAAATATTGTTGTTCAACTTTTCCATACTTATAATCATGAGGATATTTATATCCTTCACCATATCCAAATTCTTCCATTCCCTTAGCGACAGAATTTCTAATGTGCATTGGTACTTGTCCTACATCTTTCGTTTGCATATCTTCCATTGCCTTATTTATTCCCCTATATGACGTATTAGATTTAGGGCTTAATGCAACAGTTAAAGCCGCTTGTGCAAGCATTATTCTAGCCTCAGGCATACCTATTTGATGTACTGCATTCATTGCAGCAACAGCTACTTTTAAAGCATCACTATTAGCCAGTCCAACATCTTCTGAAGATTGAATTACTATTCTTCTT
Organism: uncultured Clostridia bacterium; assembly: GCA_947627255.1. Classification (GTDB taxonomy): domain Bacteria; phylum Bacillota; class Clostridia; order TANB77; family CAG-465; genus CAG-465. The sequence goes on from CANQVI010000010.1 coordinate 3,556, forward strand.
GCAATGAACATTGGATCTTCTCCAGCATCTAGCATTCTTGCCAAATAGTGTAATGTAGCATCAGGGTCTGAGCCACGCATTGACTTAATAAATGCAGATATAACATCATAATGTGAATCATCTGTTTTATCATATATTGCTTTCTTTTGTTGTACACAATTTATAGCAACTTCCTTATTAACTATAATTTTCCCTTCACTATTCATATCTGTAGTAATAACTGCTAGTTCTAATGCATTTAAAGCAGTTCTTACATCACCGTTGGAACACATCGCTATATAATCCAATGCTTCTTCGCTTATTTCTAAGTTATAATTTCCAAGTCCATTTTCTTTATTTGTTATACAATTTTGTAAAATCTTTTTTACATCATTTTGTGTAAGTTCTTTAAATTTAAATACTGTTGATCTTGAAATAAGGGCCTTATTTACAGAAAAATATGGGTTTTCAGTAGTAGCACCTATCAATATAACAGTTCCCTTTTCTACATGAGGCAATAATGCATCTTGTTGTAGCTTATTAAATCTATGAATTTCATCAATAAATAGTATTACTTTTCCTGTAGGATTTGTAAATATATTTTGAGCTTCTTCTACAACAGCTTTTATATCTGAGACACCAGAAGTAGTGGCATTTAAAGTGACAAATTTATTTTTAGTTGTACTTGCTATGACACGTGCAAGTGATGTTTTTCCACAGCCTGGAGGTCCCCAAAATATTGCTGATGTAAGTTTATCTGCTTTTATTAATCTATATAATAATTTATCTTTTCCTACTATTTCTTCTTGACCATAAAAATCTTCTAATTTTGTAGGTTTCATTCTATATGCAAGTGGTTCCATATTACACCCCTATTTTTTCATTCTAATTATATAATAAAAATTAGACATTATCAAGGAATAATTAACATAAGATAAGAATATATAAAAATAAAAGCATCTAAAAAACAATCTTAGATGCTATATTTTTTTATATAAATTTACTAATTATATTTTCTTTAGTAAGTCCAAAATATTCATATACTGCTTTGGCACTTCCTGATTTTCCAAATGTATCATTTATTCCTATTTTTTCTAGCTTCTTTGGATATTCTTCACATAGAACATTTGAAATTATACTTCCTATTCCACCAATTATACTATGGTCCTCTATTGATACTAGTTTATTTGTTTCTTTTGCACATTTTATTATAGTTTCTCTATCTACAGGTTTTATACTATATAAGTCTACAACTCTTACATCTATACCTTTTTCAGCAAGTTCTTTTTTGGAATTAAGTGCAATAGCTACAGTCGGACCATAAGCAAATATAGTACCATCTGTACCATTTCCAAATGTATTAGAGCCACCTATTTTAAATATATCATTTTCAGTATATATATCTTCTACATCACTTCTTCCAAGTCTAATATATTTTGGTCCTTCTTCATTTTTACAAAGTTCTAATATTTTCTTAGTACTAATATCATCTGCAGGTGAAAGAACTTTCATAGTGGGTATTACATTCATTAAAGCTACATCTTCTATACATTGATGTGTTGGTCCATCTTCACCTACCATTACCCCTGCATGAGTAGCACACAAATTAACATTAACATGTGAATAAGCAGCCGTATTTCTTACTTGATCATATGCTCTACCTGTCATAAATATAGCAAATGTTGAAGCAAATACTGTCTTTTTGCAAAGTGCCAATCCACATGCTGTTCCTATCAAATCTGCTTCTGATATTCCCACATCTATATGTCTTTTAGGGAACTCTTTTTTAAACATCTCAGTTTTAGTAGCATTAGCTACATCTGCATCTAAAACTACAACATTAGTATCATTACCTATGCTTACTAAATATTCTCCATATGCCTTTCTTGTTGATTTCATTATATCACCTCATCTATTATATCGTTAAAATTTAAAAGCTCTAATGTAGATATGTCTTGTATTAACATATCGTTATACATAGTTTGTTCCATAGGCTTATTTTTTATCTTTTTCTTTTCATTTATTTTATCTATCATATTAGCATTTTCTACATTTATTTTATTAACAAATTCTTTATTAAAAAACATTGGTATTTTTACATTTTCATTTAATACAACTAAAGATTTTTCTTCTGGTATTTCAAAGTTATACTCATCTGAAATTGCTGATATAAAATCATCAATATCCTTAGATTTATATCCACAATTTTTAGTAATTGATATTATCTCATATAAGCTTTTATTGTCTGGTATATATTTTTTATTCATTACTTCTACTCTTTTTAAATTATAATTTTCTAATAATGCTTTTTTTATTTTTGATTTACCAGTTATTTTTTCAAAAATATTATTTTTCTTAGAGTATTTTTCTATATTTTTATCTATTGATATAATCTCTTGATTTCTTATTAAATCATTTGCTTTTTCTGCAAATTTATTTATATATTCTTTTGTTGTTAACTCTTTATTTTCTTGAACCAACTCATTAATATTACTTAACTTTATATCATCAAGATATAGCATATTATTTAGTAATTTATATTGTTCATTTAATTTTTCATTATTATCACAGTCATTTAAATTAGTTAAAATTTCCTCTGTTTTTTCTATATATTTATTTAATCCATCTATAATTTCATTATTGGTATTACATATATTGCTTTCTTTAATTCCTACTTTTTTTGCAAAATTATATCTATTATTTAATTCTTCATTTTGTTCTTCTACTTTTTTACTAATTTCATGTGCCTTAGTTTTAATTTTATCTATTCTAAAATTAATTTCATTTTTAGATATATTTTCCATTTTCACCACCACTATTTTGAAAGCTCATTAATTGCAATTTTATATTCTTCTTCATTAGGTGCTTTTCCATGCCATCCTGCTTCATTTTCCATATATGATACACCTTTACCTTTTATTGTATGTGCTATTATAATATTAGGTTTTAAAGACTTTTTAGCATTATTTACAGCTGATATTATTTCTTCGAAATTATGTCCATCTATTTCTTGCACATTCCATCCAAAAGAAGCAAATTTTTCATTTAAGTTATCCACACTTTTAACATCTTTAATTGTGCCATCTATTTGAAGGCCATTATAATCTAAAAATGCAATAACATTATTTAATCTATATTTGTTAGCTGTCATACAAGCTTCCCAAATTTGTCCTTCTTCTATTTCTCCATCACCTAAAACACAGTATACATATCCTTCTTTGTCATCTAATTTTTTAGCCAGTGCCATACCATTTGCTATAGATAAGCCTTGACCTAATGAACCACTAGATACATCTATTCCTTTTATTTTATTAGAAGGATGCCCCTCTAAGTAACTATCTATTTTTCTTAAGGTCTTTAAATCTTCATGTGGTATATATCCTTTACTAGAAAGCACTGCATAATATGCTGGTGCAGCATGACCTTTAGATAAAATAAATTTATCTATTCTATCTCCATTTTCATCTAAATTTAAATTCATTATATTATGATATAATGCTACTAATATATCCATACAAGATAATGAGCCACCTGGATGACCAGACTTTGCATTATATACCATATCTATAACATCTATACGTGCCTTTCTAGCAATCTCTTTCATATCTTCTAAATTTGCCATATATGCCTCCTATATTTCTTTTCTTAATATATCAAGATAATTATTATCTGAGTTATATTGTTTTAACTCTATTTTCATAATCTTTTCTATTAAATCATCCAAATTATCTACACCGTCTTTATAATACAAAATATATCCTTCTTTTTCAAGTTCCTCACAGATTTCTATTTGATGATCATTTATATGCTCACCATATTTTTCTAATCTAGGAACTGCTATAACCCTCTTACCTTTTTTAATAGCTGAGAAAATTGTACCAACTCCACCATGAGATATAATTAAATCTGCTTCTAGTATATCTTTTTCCATTTCATCTAATGGTATGAAATCAAAAATGTCCATTTTTTTATTGCTATACTTTGTATATCCTACCTGTGCAACAATTTTTTCTTTTTTTAACTTTTTACTTTTTTCTACTAATTCAAATATCCTATTAAATTGTTGTTTCTGTGTTCCTACTGTAACTAAAACCATTTATATCAACCTTCCTAAATATTCAGCTTTTTTGTATTTTTTAGTAAGTCCTTCCCATTGTACATAAAATTTATCTGCAATTTTATATACATTTTTTCCTGTTCCAGATAAATCTTTAATTTTTGCCATCGTCTCTATATATATTACTTTTGCACCAAAAAATTTACCTACATAGCAAAAGAAACCACCTATTTGTGCTCCAGTAGATACAATAGTATCAGGTTTAAATTTTGCAACTATTTTTATTGTTAATATTAAATTTTTAAATATAGTTTTTACATATTTAAATTTATTCTTACATGGTCCATAATCTACATATTTTATATTATACTTATCTTTTAAAACTCTTGTAACGTCTGTATCTTCTGTAGCTAATATATAATCATATTCATCAAATAGTTTTTCTAGCTTTAGTAACTCAGTTAAATGTCCACCAGAGCTTGCTGCAAAAATTACCTTTTTCATTAAATCTCCCCTTTTACAATGTACTTTAATCCATATTTTTGCTCGAAATATATTTTATTTATCTTTTTTGGTCCAATACAAATTGATACAAATTTCTTTTTAACAATTATTATAATCTGTTTATCTGAAATATCATTTTTTATACATTCTTCTATTTTTTCTCTTACTAAATCTGCCATAACATATTCAGCTATATTATCACTAACAGGTCCATAAATATTAGAATTATTAGAAGTTATTTCATCTGTTGATTGTAAGCCTAATCTAATTATTGATATATTTGTTTTTTGACACTCTTTTACTACCATACTAGTTCTTTTTACGGCTTCGGCAATAGATAATGGTTTATATACACTATTTTTATACATTGCATATAACTCACTGTCTTCAATTACATACACAGGATAGATTCTTAATTGTTCAGGTCCTAATTTTAAACATTCTTTTATAGTATATAATTCTGTATCTATATTACTTCCTGGTAATCCTATCATAATTTGATGTCCTAGTCTAATACCTGCTTCTTTTATTAAATTTGAGGCTATTATAACATCATTACTAGTATGTCCTCTTTTAGATATTTCTAATACATTATCATCCATAGACTGCACACCTAATTCAATAGTTGCAACATTATATTTTTTTAGCATCTTTAGTATTTCCTCATTTATATAATCTGGTCTTGTAGAAATTCTAATTGAGTCTACTAATTTTTCATTTATATACTTATTTGCAACTTCAAGATACTCAATTTGCATATTTATATCTATCCCTGTAAAACTACCACCAAAGAATGCTATTTCTATTTTTCTATCTGTATTTTTATAATATCCCAAGTATTCTAGTATTTTTTTATCCACATCTTCCACAGTTACGTCGTCAATTTGTCCGCTAATTTTCTTTTGATTACAAAATACGCAATTATTTGGACAGCCTTTGTGTGGTATAAAAATTGGTATAGTATATTGTTTTTCTTTATTTAAAAAATTCTTTAGTTCATTACTAAGATCTAATTTAATTTCCAAGCAGTTCTCCTCCATCTATTAGTGCTTTATGTGCAGCTTCTTGTTCAGCTTGTTTTTTACTTTTTCCTGTTCCTTCTCCAATTTTTCTTCCATTAAAGAATAAATCTATGGTAAAACTTTTATCATGCTCTGGTCCTTCTTCTTTTTGAAGTACATATTCAATTTTAACATTACCATGTCTTTGCAATATTTCCTGTAGTTGTGTTTTATAATCTGTATTCAAAGTTCCACCAGCTAAAATTGTCTTTATTTCTTTATCTAGTAATTCTAAGCATATTTCCTTTGCAATATCATATCCACCATCAATATATATAGCTCCTAATATAGCTTCAAATGCATCAGCAACTATTGCATCTTTTAATTTTCCATTTGAATTCTGCTCACATTTTCCTAAATATATATAATCATGTCCGTTTATTCTTTTTAATGCACTACTTAAAGATGCTTCACATACAATGTCTGCTCTTTTCTTTGTCATATCTCCTTCTGGAATTTCAGGTTTTTGTGAAAAAAGTAAATCTGAAATTATATGCTCTAATATAGCATCTCCTAAAAATTCAATTCTTTCATTATACATATCATAAGTAGGATTAGATTGTTCATATGCATATGATTTATGTGTTAATGCCATCTTTAATAACTTAGGGTCATTAAACATATATTTTAATTTTGTTTGAAATCTTAATAATTTTTCATTTTCGTCCATATCATTTCTCCTTCATATAACATTATATCTAATTTCTAATTATATTTCAAGAAAAAAAGCACCTTATAACAGGTGCTAGCAATATTTTTATTGATTATTTTCGATATATTTTACTACATCTCCTACAGATGTTATTTTTTCTGCTTCTTCTTCTGGAATCTCCATATCAAATTCTTCTTCTAAAGCCATAATTAATTCGACAATGTCAAGTGAATCAGCTCCTAAGTCATCGATAAAAGTAGTTTCAGCAGTAATTGAATCAACATCGTCAATACCTAATTGTTCGCTAATTACTTCTTTTACTTTTTCTAAAACTGTATCCATTTTATACACCTCCTCAAGATTTCTTTTACACTTTATATGAATATCTAACAAAAAATATTCTAAACATAACTTAATTATCTAATATTTATTAAATAATGTCAAGGAAATTCTATATATTTTTCCAAAAATACAAAAAAAGATAGGAGAAAACTCCTATCTTTTAGTATTTTTTTCAAAAATTATTCTTTAATTTCTGATACTGAACCAGCACCAACTGTTTTACCACCTTCACGAATAGCGAATTTTAATCCTTTTTCGATAGCTATTGGAGTGATAAGTTTGATTTCCATAGTTACGTTATCACCAGGCATTACCATTTCAGTACCTGCAGGTAATTCAATAACTCCTGTAACGTCAGTTGTTCTGAAATAGAATTGTGGTCTATATCCATTGAAGAATGGAGTATGTCTTCCACCTTCTTCTTTAGTTAAGATATAAACTTCAGCTGAGAATTCAGTATGTGGGTGAATTGAACCAGGTTTAGCAATAACTTGACCTCTTTCAACTTCACTTCTTTGGATACCTCTTAAAAGTACACCAGCGTTGTCTCCAGCTTCAGCAGAATCTAGAGATTTTCTGAACATTTCGATACCAGTTACAACTGTTTTCTTCTTTTCGTCAGAAAGACCAACGATTTCAACTTCTTCACCAACTTTTAAAGATCCTCTTTCAATTCTTCCTGTTGCAACTGTACCTCTACCTGTGATAGTAAATACATCTTCAACTGGCATTAAGAAAGGTTTATCTGAATCTCTTTGTGGGTTTGGAATGTATGAATCAACTGTATCTAATAATTCTTTAATGCAAGCATATTCTGGTGCATTAGGATCAGTTGAAGTACATTCAAGAACTTTTAATGCAGATCCTTTGATTATTGGAGTAGTGTCTCCTGGGAAATCATATTTAGATAATAAATCTCTGATATCCATTTCAACTAATTCTAATAATTCTGGATCATCTACCATATCGCATTTGTTCATAAATACGATGATGTAAGGAACACCAACTTGTCTAGATAATAGAATGTGTTCTCTTGTTTGTGGCATTGGGCCATCAGCAGCAGAAACAACAAGTATTGCACCATCCATTTGTGCAGCACCAGTAATCATGTTTTTAACATAGTCAGCGTGTCCTGGGCAGTCAACGTGTGCATAGTGTCTGTGTTCTGTTTCATATTCAACGTGAGCTGTAGAGATAGTGATACCTCTTTGTCTTTCTTCAGGAGCTCCGTCGATTTGATCGTATGCTTTAAATTCAGCTTTTCCTGTTAAGCTACAATATTTAGTAATTGCAGCTGTTAAAGTTGTTTTACCATGGTCAACATGTCCGATTGTTCCAATGTTAACGTGTGGTTTAGTTCTTTCAAACTTAGCTTTTGCCATTTTAAAATTCCTCCTTAAATTTTTCAATTCGTGCACATAACAAGTGCATCAATTAATTGTATTTTACTACACTTTTGCTATTTTTGCAATAGCAAAAGTGTAAATAACTTTTTTTGATAAATTGCACTATTCTTCTTTTCTTGATCTTTGTGCAACTATAGTTTCAAGTACTGATTTTGGTACTTCTTCATAGTGAGATGGTTCCATTGAGTAAACACCTCTACCTTGAGTTTTAGATCTTAAATCTGTAGCGTATCCAAACATTTCAGAAAGTGGTATAAATGCGTGAATTGTTGTTGTTCCTTGATCTGTGTCCATACCTTCCATTCTTCCACGTCTTGAGTTTACGTCACCTATAACATCACCCATATATTCTTCTGGAACTATAATGTCTACTTTCATTATTGGTTCAAGTAACATAGCTCCACCTTGACGGCATGCTTCTTTAAATGCCATAGATCCAGCAATATGGAATGCTGCTTCAGATGAGTCAACTTCGTGATAAGAACCATCAACTAATGCAACTTTTACGTCTACAACAGGATATCCTGCAAGTACACCAGATTTCATTGCATCTTGAACACCTTCATCAACAGGTTTAACGTATTCTTTAGGTACAACACCACCAACGATTCTAGATTCGAATGAATATCCTTTTCCTTGTTCGTTTGGTTCAACTTCTAGCCATACATGACCATATTGACCTTTACCACCAGATTGTCTAATGAACTTACCTTCAACTCTAACTGGTTTTTTAATAGTTTCCTTGTATGCAACTTGTGGTTTACCAACATTAGCATCAACATGGAATTCTCTTTTTAATCTATCAACAATTATATCTAGGTGTAATTCACCCATACCAGCTATAATTGTTTGTCCAGTTTCTTGGTTTGTATAAGTTTTAAATGATGGATCTTCTTCTGCAAGTTTTTGTAAAGCAACAGCCATTTTTTCTTGGTCTGCTTTAGTTTTTGGTTCAATTGATATATCTATAACTGGTTCTGGGAACTCAATAGATTCAAGAATTATTGGATGATTTTCATCACATAATGAATCTCCTGTAGCAACATCTTTTAAACCAACTGCACATGCAATATCTCCAGCATATACTTTATCTATATCTTGTCTAGAATTTGCATGCATTTGAAGAATTCTACCGATTCTTTCTTTTTTATCTTTGTTAGCATTTAATACATATGAGCCTTTTTCTAATGTTCCAGAGTATACTCTAAAGAATGTTAGTTTACCAACATATGGGTCAGTCATAATTTTAAATGCTAAAGCTGCAAATGGCTCATCATCTGAAGATTTTCTTTCAGCTTCTGTTCCATCTTCAAGTACTCCTTTGATATGTGGTATATCAGTTGGAGCTGGCATGTAATCTACTATATCATCTAATAGTTCTTGAACACCTTTGTTCTTATATGAACTTCCGCATGTTACTGGAACCATAGTATTTGCTATTGTAGATTTTCTTATAGCAGCTTTAATTTCTTCAATAGTGAATTCTTCACCATTTAAGTATTTTTCCATTAGAGCATCATCAGTTTCTGCAATATGCTCAACTAATTCTGTTCTATATTTTTCAGCAATTTCTTTCATATCTTCAGGAATTGCTTCACGTCTTACGTCTTTTCCTAAATCATCATAATGGATACATGCTTCCATTTTTACTAGGTCAACTATTCCTTTGAAGTTATCTTCTTTTCCTATTGGAAGTGCTATTGGAACAGCATTTGCTTTTAATCTTTCTCTTAATTGTTTTACACAATTATAGAAATCAGCACCTGTTATATCCATTTTATTAACATATACCATTCTTGGTACATTATATTTATTTGCTTGTCTCCAAACAGTTTCAGATTGTGGTTGAACTCCACCTTTTGCACAAAGTACAGTTACAGATCCATCTAAAACTCTTAAAGATCTTTCAACTTCGATTGTAAAATCAACGTGTCCTGGAGTATCAATGATATTTATTCTGTTGTTATTCCAGAAACAAGTTGTAGCAGCAGAAGTAATTGTTATACCTCTTTCTTGTTCTTGAGCCATCCAGTCCATTGTAGCTGCTCCATCATGAACTTCACCTATTTTATGAGTTTTACCTGTATAAAATAGTATTCTTTCAGTAGTTGTTGTTTTACCAGCATCAATGTGTGCCATGATACCGATATTTCTTGTCCTCTCAAGAGGATATTCTCTTCCAGCCATGAAAAATTAGCCTCCCTTCCATTAATTATAATACTACCATCTGTAGTGAGCGAATGCTTTGTTGGCTTCTGCCATTTTGTGAGTGTCTTCTTTCTTTTTGAAAGCTCCACCTTGACCATTAATAGCATCCATTATTTCTCCTGCTAGTTTTTCTTCCATGCTATGTTCATTTCTTTTTCTAGCATATTCAACTAACCATCTAATTGCAAGAGTTTGTTTTCTATCAGCTCTAATTTCCATTGGTACTTGATATGTAGCACCACCAACACGTCTAGCTTTAACTTCTAGTGCAGGTGTTACATTATCTAATGCTTGTTGGAATGCATCTAATGCTTCTCTTCCTGTTTTTTCAGCAACTATATCAAACGCACCATAAACTATTTTTTGAGCTGTAACTTTTTTACCATCCCACATAACTTTGTTTACTAATTTAGAAACAACTTTAGAATTATATTGTGGATCTGGCATTACTTCTCTTCTAGTAATATGTCCTTTTCTTGCCACTGTTCTTCCCTCCTTATATAAAATTTGAATTTCATAAAAATTCATAGGTACTCAAAAATTTTTAATTCTTGTAAGTGCTTGGTTTAATATTTTAAACTTAAGCGCCTAACTTAATTATTATTTTTTCTTTGCTTTTTTTGCACCATATTTTGATTTTGCTTGTACTCTATCTGCAACACCAGCAGTATCAAGTACACCTCTTACAATGTGATAACGTACACCTGGTAGGTCTTTTACTCTTCCACCTCTAATTAAAACAACGCTGTGTTCTTGTAGGTTGTGACCAATTCCTGGAATATAAGCAGTTACTTCCATTGTATTTGTTAGTCTAACTCTGGCTACTTTACGAAGAGCAGAGTTTGGTTTTTTTGGAGTTTGAGTTTTTACAACTGTACAAACACCTCTTTTTTGTGGAGATGATTGGTTAGTAGCAGCTTTCTTTCTTGAGTTATATCCTCTTTGTAAAGCTGGAGATTTTGATTTTGTTGTTTTATCCTCTCTTCCTTTTCTAACTAATTGATTAAATGTAGGCACTTAAATTCACCCCTCTTTCTTTTTTGTAATGTATTAGTCACATTAATACGTTTAATATTATACTAAAATTGGAAATAAAAGTCAACGTTTTAAAGAAATGTTACATAATTTTTTGCTCAAAAAAATCCCCTTTTTAAAAGGAGATTTATTTTTTATTATTATTTATTTTCCATTACATTTGGAACGCTTAAGCAAATTCCAACATCAGTTCCTTGATATTTAAATTTATACTCATATCTATCTGTTATTACTCTAGATATTTCTGCTATATCTGAGAATTTATATCTTTCAACTTCTATATATTTTGGAACTCCAGTATAGTTTGGATCATATACCTCTATTTTATATTTATTCATATTCTTTGAGTCAGCAAGTAATTTTGTTGCAAGTACAGTATAGTCATCATTAATTCTTATCATAACAGGTTTTCCAGAAGTTAATTGACTTAATAATCTATTAAATGCAGTATCATTATTGTCATAGAAATAGAATTTCTCATCTCTATATTTAGTTACATCTAATCTAGCTAATACTTTTAACATATTAATATCGTCTTCTTCTATTCCTGAGTCTGAACTATTGCTTTCTTCGTCATCGACTAAAAATCTATCCATATCAAATCTTAGAGATTCATATCTATTAAATTTAGCATTTTCTGCATTATAATCAACTGCATATGTAGTAAATCCTAATGCTTGTAAAGCTGCTTTATGCGTAGCATTTATTGCTAACGTACCAGATGTAACACTTCCAGCCCAAAAATCTGCAGGTAGTTCAGAAAGTAATGTTAAAGACTTAGGAGTATATGTTCTTAATGTAGTAGTTATATTTCTTTCTAAATCTGTAGGATTAGCAGCAGGGGCTGAGACTTTATCTCCAGCAGTTGTAGTAATTGTTCTAGCAGTTAAATTACTTGGTAAACCTTTTTCATAAAATAATTTTGCAAATAAAACCATACCATAGCCATATCCATAATTTACTTGAGTATTTGAGAAATTTGAAAATGAAAATCCATCTCTACCAACTATAAATCCAGAATCTGCAAGTATTACAGAGTCATTTTCATCATCGTTATTTGAATCATATAAATTATAATTTAAATCCGCTGCTATAATATCAAAAACTACTTCCAAATCATCTGCTGTTGCAGCAAAATAATATTTGCCATTTGTCTCTTTTGCAATATTTTCTAAATTAGCTGAGTCTATTACACTACCAAGTCCCACTGTATATATTTTTACACCTTTTTGCTTAGCAACTTCTATTTGTTCCTTTTGCAATTCTTGATCATAGCCTTCAACATCTGAAGTATCACTACCATCACTTAATAAAATTATATATCTTCTATTTTGATCTGCTTTATCGCTAAACTGCTTTAATCCGCCTTCAAGAGCAGCGCCTATGTATGTACCTGAGAAGTTTTCAGGATCTGTTTTCATAGCTGAAACTCTGTTTTTTATTGCAGATTTATCTGATGATAAAGCAACCAATTCTTTATATTCAAAAGTAAATTTTCCAACACCAAATCTATAGTTTCCTTTTAGTTTTTCAACCAAATCATTAACTACATCAACTCTTTTAAACTCTGCATCATTTTCTTCGCTATCTTCACCAGCCTCTTCCTTTGAATACATTGAACCAGAATTGTCTATTAAAAATACTAGTTCGGTTGCTAAATTAGAAGTTAATACAGATGAATCTGCTATAAAATATTTGCCCAATTTTTCTTCTTGTGGGTTAAATGTTACTGTAGAATCTGTAGTGTTTACATTTGTTCTTAATTTAACAAAGCTATTTTCATCTTCATTTAGCTCATAAACTGCTAAATTATTTTCATTTATTCCACTATTTTTAGCCATATCTTTATTATACTTTATAGTTATCTCTGCACTATCTAAGTCTACTTCTGTATATAATGAATATATTCCTTCTATAACAGAACTTACATTTTCTAAAGTTTCTGTTGAATATTTATCTACAGATGTTTGAGTAAAGTTACCTTTACCTTGCATCTTTATAGTTACGTTATCTGATTTAAATGTATACTCTAGTTGTCTTTCGCCATCTTTTATTCCGTCACCCTTACTATCTGCTACTAATGGATCTAAATCCATTATAATTTCATCACCGTCATAAAGTCCGTCACCATCTGTGTCTACATTTGTTTGGCTAGTTCTACTGTTAGAACCTTCGTATAAATCTGTTAAACCATCTCCATCTGTATCTTGTACTAATATTTGTGCACCATTTTTATATAGTTCTGATAATTCATTTCCTATAACAGTAACATATTTTGTACCTGTAGCTTCAGGTGTTTTTGCTGTAATTGAATATGTTCCTTCATCTGTTGGAAGTTCCCATGTTACTGTACCGTCTTGATTTATATCAAGTTTACCAGCACTGACTTCCCATTCAAAAGTGGCTCCTTCTATAGGAGTATTATATTTTTGTGCTACTGCTTGTAAATCGAGTACTCTAGTTTTTGTTCCTATTATATTACCTACTTCTGAGTTAGCATTTATTATTGTAATATTTACTGGATTCATTAATATAAATACTATCATTAGGCCAATTAATAGAAAAATAGCAATAAAGCTAAATATAATAAGTCCTTTTCTATGGTCGTCTACAAAATCTAAAATATCATCTCTTATATCTAATAATGTATCAGTGAAATTACTCATATTATCATTTCTCCTTAGTTTTCATATACATAATTATTATATATTATATAAAAAATTTATTCAACTAATTTTTTGGTATTATTATGGCATTTTCAATATTATAATAATACATTTTAGTTCCTGTTAAAAAAGTATCATCTATTTTCTTTAAAGATACTAATATACTGGAAATAGTATTTGCAACATTTCCTTTTAAATAAAATTCAATATATGGCTTATCTTGGTAAATATTGCATATATCTACTAATTGTTGATGTATATCTTGTGTATCATCTACAATATAGTTGTTGTAATTATAAAAATTATATTTAAGACTATTAGCCTCTGGCAATAATTCAATTTTATCAAAATCAGCTATTTTATCCATATTTTCATGTGTAAGATTAAAATATGCGTGATTTATAATTCCTGTATCATCATATATTGATCTTGATGACGTAATATCAACATTATACCATTCATCATCTAGCTTAACTAAATTCCAAGCATGAGGATTATTATCTAATGTTCCAAGTACAATTATACTATCAATTCCAGCCATATTATATATAAGTTGAAGTGATTTTGTAAATCCATCACATACTCCTATTCCTTCTAATAAAGTTCCCTCAGCTGTATGATATGCTCTTGGTAATTCTTCATCATTTGAATATGTTATCTCATTTGCTAATTTATCATGAATAGCTACTTCTTTTTCATATTCACTTAAATTACTAAATTCATCAACTATTTTTGTTATCTTCTCTTTCATTAAGCTTAATTTTGTATTAACATTATCTATATTTTCTTCTGTATAGTTTAATTTTACATAGCCAATATTACCATTAAAATTTGATAAAATATATGATGAATATTGTGATTTCAAATAAAACACTTCAGGATGATCATTTATAAATGCCTCTATTGCAGCTGCCACTTCACTTGCAAAACTTTCTGTATCCGTTGCAACATAATCTCTAACGGCAAATTCAGTTTCAAAATTTTTAACCGCATTAGCAATAGAAGAATATATCTTTTGTTGTGATGAAGTAAGTTTATCATAATAGTATGTATTCATCCTTATACCAAGCTCGTTAATATAAAATTCACTATTATAATCATAATACTTGTTTTTTATTTCCTCCATCTTTAATCTTACCAAATTACCAGTTTTTGTTGGTATATCAGTAAAAAAAGATATATAAGTCAATGAAATTACAATAATTATAATTACAAAAAAATTACAAAATGCTCTAATAGTCTTATTCATAATATTTCCCTTCAATTATTAATATATTTTATTATAAATATACTTTATTTTCAATAAATATATAAAAAAAATAGGTACATATTAATATGTACCTATTTCATATTTTATTCTACTATATCTGATGATGTAGGTTTAGCTACTATATCATCTACCATATCACTAATTATTGATTTTTTTAATACTTCAGAATCAATTACAGGTTCATTATTCATTTTGTTAAGTTCTTCTTCTGTGACAATATCAATAGAATCAGCACTAACTATACCTGTTCCTGCAGGAATTAAACGTCCAATTATAACATTTTCTTTTAATCCTTGTAGTTTATCTACTTTACCCTTAATAGCAGCATCAGTTAATACTCTAGCTGTTTCTTGGAATGATGCAGCAGATAAGAATGAGTCTGTAAGTAATGCAACTTTAGTAATACCAAGTAGTACTTTTTTACCTTTAGCTGGTTTTTTACCTTCAGCTTTTGCTTCTTTATTAGCTTTGTTAAATTCAGTCATATCTATAGTTGAAGCTGCAATTAATCCTGTATCTCCAGCATCTTCTATAAATATTTTTCTTAACATTTGACGTGCAACAATTTCAATATGTTTATCGTCTATGTTAACACCTTGTGTTCTATATACTTTTTGAATTTCTTCAATTAAGTAGTTTTGAACAGCAACTTCACCTTTAATACGTATAATATCATGTGGATCAAGTGAACCTTCTGTTAATCTATCACCAGCTAATATATTTTGACCGTCAACTACAGCAAGTCTAGCACCATATGGTATTAAATATTTTTCTGCAGTCTTATCGTCTTTAGTTACAGTTATTTCTTTATTATTTCCATGATCTCCTATTGCAACTACACCGTCAATTTCAGAAACCATAGCAACACCCTTTGGCTTTCTAGCTTCAAATAGTTCTTCAACTCTAGGAAGACCTTGAGTAATATCTCCTCCTGCAACACCACCAGAGTGGAATGTTCTCATTGTAAGCTGAGTACCTGGCTCACCTATTGATTGTGCAGCTATAATACCAATAGCTTCACCAACAGATATAGGTTCTCCAGTTGCCAAGTTTTTACCATAACATTTAGCACATACTCCTCTTACAGATTCACATGTAAGAGCAGATCTAATTTTAACACTTTCTATTCCAGTGTCTATTATTATTTTTGCTATTTTATCTGTTACATATGTTCCGTTTGGAACTATAATGTCACCATTTTCATCAAGAATATCTTGTGCTAAATATCTACCTTCAATTCTTTCTTCTAATTTTTCAATAGCTTCTCCAGATTCTTTAATTGTTTGAACCATTAATCCTTCATGTGTTCCACAATCGTCTTCCATTACTATAACATCTTGGTTAACATCAACAAGTCTTCTTGTTAAGTATCCAGAGTCAGCAGTTCTTAAAGCTGTATCAGCTAGACCTTTTCTAGCACCGTGTGAAGATATAAAGAATTCAAGTACGTCAAGACCATCTTTAAAGCATGACTTAATAGGTATTTCAACTGTTTTACCTTCAGTATCTGCCATAAGTCCACGGATACCAGTAAGCTGTCTAATCTGTGTTGGGTTACCTCTGGCACCAGTATGAGCCATCATTTGTATTGGATTTAATTTGTTTGGATTGCTCATAACAGC
Source organism: uncultured Clostridia bacterium (assembly GCA_947627255.1). Taxonomy (GTDB): domain Bacteria; phylum Bacillota; class Clostridia; order TANB77; family CAG-465; genus CAG-465. The sequence goes on from CANQVI010000010.1 coordinate 20,358, forward strand.
TGCTTGAATATCATCTGTAGCTTTTGACCATACTTTAATTGTTTCATTATATCTTTCTTCGTCAGTTATAAGACCACGTTTAAAGTTTTTACGTATTCCTTCAACTTTTTCTTCTGCGTCAGAAAGTATTTGTGCTTTTGCTTCTGGCACTTCCATATCGGCAACAGATACTGTAACAGCTGCTTTTGTAGAATACTTATAACCATTTGCTTTAATATCATCTAGTACAACTGCTGTATCAGAAATACCATGTTTAGATATACATTTATCTATTATAATTCCTAGTTCTTTCTTTCTAACTGGGAAGTCTATTTCTAGTTTTAATTTGTTTTCAGGTTGTGTTCTATCAACAAAACCTAAATCTTGAGGTATGTAACTATTAAATATTAATCTACCAGGTGTTGCATCAATTATTCCTGTTAATGCTTCACCATCAACATTTCTAGTTACTCTTACTTTAATAGCTGAGTGTATACCAAGTACACCTTGATCATATGCCATTAAAACTTCGTCTTCACTTGCAAATACTTTTCCTTCTCCTGGTTCACCATCAACATCAACTGTTAAATAGTAACTTCCAAGTATCATATCCTGTGAAGGTACAGCTACTGGTTTACCATCTTGAAGTTTTAATAAGTTGTTTGAAGCAAGCATTAATAATTTTGCTTCTGCAACTGCTTCAGGTGAAAGTGGTACGTGAACAGCCATCTGGTCACCATCGAAGTCAGCATTGAATGCTGTACAAACTAATGGGTGTAATTTTATAGCTCTTCCTTCAACTAAAACAGGCTCGAATGCTTGTATACCTAGTCTGTGTAATGTTGGAGCACGGTTTAGCATGACAGGTCTATCTTTTATTACATCTTCAAGCACATCCCAAACTTCAACTCTTGTTCTCTCAACAATTGTTTTAGCATTCTTTATATTATTAGCTATTCCTCTTGTAACTAATTCTTTCATTACAAAAGGTTTAAATAGTTCAAGTGCCATTTCTCTTGGTAAACCACATTGATGTATTTTTAATTCTGGTCCAACAACTATAACTGAACGTCCAGAATAGTCAACTCTTTTACCAAGTAAGTTTTGTCTAAATCTACCTTGTTTTCCTTTTAACATGTCAGATAGAGATTTTAAAGGCCTTCCACCTGCACCTGTTAAAGGTCTACCACGTCTGCCATTATCTATTAAAGCATCTACTGCTTCTTGTAGCATTCTCTTTTCATTTCTTACTATTATATCTGGAGCTTCTAACTCTAGTAATCTTTTTAATCTGTTATTTCTGTTTATAACTCTTCTATATAAATCGTTTAAATCAGAAGTAGCAAATCTACCACCATCAAGTTGAACCATAGGTCTTAAATCTGGCGGAATAACAGGTAAAGCCTCTAAAATCATCCATTCTGGTTTATTTCCAGAATTTATAAATGCTTCAACTGTATCTAATCTCTTGATTATTTTTTGTCTTTTAGCACCAGTTGTTTTTTCTAATTCCTTCTTTAAACTTTTTTCTAGTTTTTTAAGATCTATTTTTGCAAGAAGCTCTCTTATTGCTTCTGCTCCCATTCCAACTCTAATTGAATCTGGTCCATATTTTTCTAATGCTTCTCTATATTCTTTTTCACTTAAAATATCACATGCTTGGAAGCCTGTTTCTTTAGGATCGATAACTATATATGAAGCATAGTATAATACTTTTTCTAATGCTTTTGGTGATATATCAAGAATTGTACTCATTCTTCCAGGTATACCTTTGAAGAACCAAATATGTGATACAGGACATGCAAGTTCAATGTGTCCCATTCTTTCACGTCTTACTTTCTTTTTAGTTACTTCAACACCACATCTATCACAGATTATACCTTTATATCTAACCTTCTTGTATTTACCACAATAACATTCCCAGTCTTTTGTTGGTCCAAAAATTTTCTCACAAAATAGTCCATCTCTTTCTGGTTTAAGTGTTCTATAATTGATAGTCTCTGGTTTTTTTACTTCTCCTTTAGACCATTCTCTAATTTTTTCTGGAGAAGCAAGACCTATACTTATTCTATCAAAATTATCCATATCTTGCATTTTATAATCCCCCTTACACCTATCTATTATTCTTCAATATCTGAATAACTATCTTCTGAGTCTAAATCAGAAACTCCAGTATCCAACTCTTCATTTGTAAGTTCTCCGTCTTCCTCAACAGACATTCCACTAAAATCTTCTTCTGTAACAAGACTTTCATTATTATCAAAATTTGGAACTATTGAATCATTGTCTTCTTCAACAGATTCTTTTATTTCAATTTGTTCATCTTGTTTATATAATTTTAAATCTAGTGCTAAACTTTGTAATTCTTTTGTTAAAACTCTAAATGATTCTGGTATTCCAGGTTTTGGTATACTTTCGCCTTTAACTATTGCTTCATATGTTTTTAAACGTCCTACTATATCATCAGATTTAACTGTTAATATTTCTTGTAAAATATATGATGCACCATATGCTTCAAGAGCCCAAACTTCCATTTCACCAAATCTTTGTCCACCAAATTGAGCTTTACCTCCAAGAGGTTGTTGAGTTACTAAAGAGTATGGTCCAATAGAACGAGCATGTATCTTATCTTCAACCATGTGATATAGTTTCAACATATACATATAACCAACTGTAACTTTTGTATCAAATGGTTCACCTGTTCTACCATCACGAACTTCAAATTTACCATCTGGATCTAATCCCTTAGATTCAAATAATTCTCTAATATCAGCTTCCTTAGCTCCATCAAATACAGGAGTAGCTATTTTCCATCCATATAGTTTAGCAATGTATCCTAAATGAACTTCTAGAACTTGCCCAACATTCATACGTGATGGAATACCAAGAGGATTTAATAATATCTGTAATGGAGTACCATCTGGTAAGAAAGGCATGTCTTCTCTTGGTAATATACGAGAAATACAACCTTTATTTCCATGACGACCAGCCATTTTATCACCAACAGATATTTTTCTCTTTTGAGCTATATATATTCTAACAACTTTATGAACTCCTGCAGCAAGCTCATCACAATTATCTCTTGTAAATATTTTTACATCAACTATTGTACCAGCTTCGCCATGAGGAACTCTTAAAGATGTATCTCTAACTTCTCTTGCTTTTTCTCCAAATATTGCTCTTAATAATTTTTCTTCTGCTGTAAGTTCAGTTTCACCTTTTGGTGTTACCTTACCAACTAATATATCACCAGGTCCAACTTCTGCACCTATTCTAATAATTCCGTTTTCATCCAAATCTTTTAAAGCAGTAGGTCCAACATTTGGAATATCTCTTGTTATTTCTTCTGGTCCTAATTTTGTATCTCTTGCTTCACAATCATAGTCTTCAATATGTATTGAAGTTAAAACGTCATCTTTTACTAAATCTTCTGAAATTAAGATGGCATCTTCATAGTTGTATCCTTCCCATGTCATGAAACCAATAAGTAGGTTTTTACCTAATGCAAGTTCACCATTTTGTGTAGAAGGTCCATCGGCGATAACTTCGCCTTTCTTAATTTTTTCACCTTTACGAACAATAGGTTTTTGCATAATACAAGTACCAGCATTTGATCTTTGATATTTTATTAAATTGTATTCATCTTTTCCAGCTTTTGTATCAATTACTATTTTATCTGCACTAACATATGATACAACACCATCATTTTTAGCAACAATAACTATTCCTGAATCAACAGCTGCTTTATATTCAATACCTGTTCCAACAATTGGGCTATCAGTTTTTATTAGTGGAACTGCTTGACGTTGCATGTTAGCACCCATAAGTGCTCTGTGGGCATCATCGCTCTCTAAGAAAGGTATCATTGCTGTAGCAACAGATACTAATTGTTTTGGAGAAACATCCATTAAATCAACTTTTTCTCTTTCAATTTCTTCAATTAAATCTTTAAATCTTACTTTTACTCTCTTGTTGACAAATCTTTTCTCGCTATCAAGAGGTTCGTTAGCTTGAGCAACGATATATTTATCTTCTTCATCAGCAGTCATATATCTAATTTCATCAGTAACAACACCTGTAGCTTTATCTACTATTCTATATGGAGTTTCAATAAATCCATATCTGTTTATCTTAGCAAATGTAGATAATGAAGAAATAAGTCCAATGTTTGGTCCTTCTGGAGATTCGATAGGACATAGTCTACCATAGTGAGTATGGTGAACGTCACGAACTTCAAATCCTGCTCTTTCTCTAGATAAACCACCAGGTCCTAAAGCAGATATTCTTCTTTTATGTGTAAGTTCTGCAAGTGGATTAATTTGATCCATAAATTGAGATAATTGTGAACTTCCAAAGAATTCTCTTAAAGCACCTACAACTGGTTTAATGTTAATTAAAGTTTGAGGTGTTGCAACGTCTAAGTCTTGAGTAGCCATTCTTTCACGAACAACTCTTTCAAGTCTAGCAAGACCAATTCTAAATTGATTTTGTAGTAATTCACCAACGCATCTTACACGTCTATTTCCTAAATGGTCGATATCATCAGTAAATCCTAGACCAAATCTTAAGTTCATAAAATAGTTAATAGATGAAATAATATCGTCTAAAGTAGCACATTTTATAACTAATTTTTCTCTATTTAATTTTATTTGTTTTCTTAATTCTTTGTCGTCAACATCGCCAATTCTTTCAAGTAATTCTTTTAATGCAGGTAAATATACATCTTCTTTTATAACTTCTTTATCTATTTCTTTACCTAAATATTCAGATATATCTACTGTGTTATTTCCAATTATTTTTATTTTTTTATCTTCTCTTGTAACGTATACAACGTTTACTCCAGAATTCTTAATTTTTTTAGCAACTTCTTCTGTTATAACTTCTCCGGCTTTTACTAACATTTCACCATCTTCGTTTATAACATTTTCTGCAGCAATTTCTCCTACAGTTCTTTCAGCAATACTTAATTTTTTATTATATTTATATCTTCCTACTCTTGCTAAATCATATCTTCTTGGTTCAAATAATAATCCAAATAATAATGATTTTGCAGCATCAACATGTAATGGTTCATTAGGTCTTATTTTTTTGTATATTTCAAGTAATGCTTCGTCTTGTGTTTTAGCAAGATCTTTATATAAGTTAGCTGTTATCAAATCATCTTCAAACAAATCAATAATTTGTTGATCTGTTTCTATACCTAAAGCTCTGATTAAAGTAGTAATAGGTACTTTTCTTGTTCTATCTACTCTAGCAGAATATACATCAGACGAATCAGATTCTAATTCAATCCATGTTCCACGTATAGGCATTATTGTACCAGAGTATAAGAATTTACCTGTTTTATCTCTTTGTGCATCAAAATATACACCAGGGCTTCTTACAAGTTGTGATATAACAACTCTTTCTGCACCATTAATTAAAAAAGTTCCGCTATCAGTCATAACTGGTAAATCACATAGGAAAATTTCTTGCTCTTTAATTTCACCAGTTTCACGATTAATCAAACGAACTTGTACTTGCAATCTAGAAGAATAACTAGTATTTCTAGCTTTTGCTTCTTCAATAGTGTACTTTGTTTCATCTTCAAGTCTATAGTCTACAAATTCAAGTAATAAATTACCTGAAAAGTCACTTATAGGTGAAGCATCAGACAAAACGTCCTTAAGTCCTGATTTTAAAAACCAGTCATAAGAATTTTTTTGAATATCAATTAAGTCTGGCATATCTACAACTTCTTTGATACTTGAAAAGCTCATTCTTGTTGCTTTTCCGTTTTTTACTTCATGAATACGACTCATTTCCATACCCCCAACTGTCCTTAAAAAAGGCAACAAAAAGTCAAACTAGTTTACATAATTTAAAAATTTGTCAACTAATTTGATTTCTTATATACCCTTTTTCTTAACTATTTTTTATAACTTTTTTCAACTATTTCAACCATCCTTTGCATTATAGTTTACATAGTAATTTCAATTAGAAATAACATTTGCATTATTATATCATATTAATGTTTTAGTGTCAACACAAAAAACTATGTTTTTTATTTTATTTTTTGTGCAAAAAAAGAGTATATAAAAAAATATACTCTTTTAATATTTTATATATTTCCTTCTTTTAATCTATCAGCTCTATCTGCTGCAATTAATGAATCAATCATTTCATCTAAATCACCATTTAAGAATGCTTCTAATTGATAAATAGTTACATTTATTCTATGATCTGTTACTCTACTTTGTGGATAGTTATATGTTCTTATTTTTTCACTTCTTGCACCACTACCAACTTGTAATCTTCTTTTATTTATGATTTCACTATCTCTTTCTTCTAATTGTTTTTCATATAATTTAGAACGCAACATTTTCATAGCAGTTTCTTTATTTTGTAATTGTGATCTTTCATTTTGACATGCAACTACAATTCCTGTAGGAATATGTGTTATTCTTATAGCTGATGATGTTTTATTTACGTGTTGTCCACCTGCTCCACTAGATCTATATGTATCAATTCTTAAATCATTTGGATTAATTTCTACTTCAACATCTTCTACTTCCGGTAAAACAGCTACAGTTGCAGTTGATGTATGTATTCTTCCACTTGCTTCAGTCTCAGGTACACGTTGTACTCTATGAACACCGCTTTCAAATTTTAGTCTACTATATGCTCCTTTTCCTTTTAACATAAATGATATTTCTTTTATACCGCCTATTTCAGTTTCATTAGAGTCAATAATTTCTACTTGCCATCTTTTAAGTTCTGCATACATAGTATACATTCTATATAAATTATATGCAAATAATGCAGCTTCTTCACCGCCAGCTCCTGCTCTAATTTCTATAATAACGTTGTTATCATCATTTTCATCTTTAGGTAGTAATAATATTTTTAATTCTTCTTCTAATTGTGGTAATTTTTCTTTTAAAGCATAATATTCTTCTGATGCCATATCTTTTAAATCTGGATCTTCCATCATTTCTTTTGCGTCATCCATATTTTTTACTACATTTTTATATTCTAAATATTTATCTACTACATCCTTCATGCTAGATTGCTCTTTCATATATTTTTTCCAAGACTCTTGGTCAGCAATTACATTAGGATCAGAAATAAGTTCTGTTAATTCCATATATTTTTTATATAATTCTTCTAATTTCTCAAACATTTTTATCTCCATTCCAAAATTACTATATAATTTTACCACATTTTTGCCTTTTTTTCAATATAAACAATTAAGAGCACTAAAAAAAGAGGATTACTCCTCTTCATCGTTCAATATTTTAAGTTGTGCTTCAAGCATTGATTGCACTTTTATTTTATATATTCTCATTTGATTTTTCTTTGTTTCTATATCTACTTCTGCCTTTATAATTTGTCTTTGTAAATCTTCAAGTCTTTGTTTTGCATCTAGCTCAGCTGTTGATTTAATACTTTCTGCTTGTTTTTGAGCTTCTAATTTAATATTATCTGCTTCACTTTGAGCATTTTCAACAGTTTTGTCTATACCTGTTTCAAGTGAACTATAGTTATCTACTGTCTCTTGTAAAGCTTGTATTTTTCCACGCATATCGTTATTTTCTCTATATAGTTTTTCATAGTCGCTCATTACAAGAACTAGAAAATCTTCTACGTCTTTTATATCATAGCCACCTATTTTTGCCTTCTTAAATACTTTATTATCTATATCTATTGGTGTTAGCATATTTATTCAACCCCCTAATCTTTATATAGCCAAAAAACAGGTCCAAAGACCCGTTTTATGCATTATTTCCTACTTAAGCCAAGAAAAAGATTGTCTTTGTTCTTGTTGTTTATTTGCTTGTGCGTTTTCTAAATCGTTTTGAATTTCTACAGTTCTTGGAGTCATTAAATAAATTAAACTAGAAACTTTTTGTATATTTCCTTCTATCATAAATGTAGCTCCACTTAAGAAATCTAATACACGTCTTGCGTCTTCTTTACCAACATTTTCTAAGTTGATAATAACAGACTTTTTATTTTTTAAATATGTTCCTACTTCTTCAACATCATTATAACAAGTAGGTTGTGTTATAACCATCTTTGATGCAGACATTCCGTTATTAACTGAAATAACTTTTGTTTGTTTTGCATCATCTACTTCTTTAACAGAAGCTCTTACTCTTCCACCGCGAGTTGCTGATGGTTGTGTATACATTTCTTCATCTTCATATTCTTCTGTATATCCATCATCTTCATAATTATCTGCATAATTTTCATCATAGGCTTCTTCTGAGTTACCACCTATTCCAATTACCTTTAAGAATTTATTCATTATCTCTGCTCCCATATAAATTAACCCCCTACGATATTCTGTTTAAACAACGTTGCTATCTCTTCGTTTAACACTTTATCATAAATATATTTGTTTGTCTACACTTTAACATTATTGTAACATTTTTTTAATTAAAATATGACATTGGATCAACTGAAACTCCATTTATTTTTACTTCAAAATGTAAATGTGCACCATATGAATTTCCAGTATTTCCACTATAACCAATTATTTGACCTTGTGCAACAGTTTGTCCAGGACTTACAGCAACTGAAGATAAATGTGCATAATATGTATATATTCTTCTTCCTTTTGAATCTAGTCCATTATCTATTACTACATAATTACCATATCCATAGTTTGTCCTTGGTGTAAATGAATGATCTTTTACACCTGCAGAAGTGTATGGTCCACTAGGATCAGTTGTTACTGTCGAAGCAATTATTACTTTTCCAGAGGCAGCTGCCCATACTTGTGTTCCTATTGATACACCAATATCTGTTCCATAGTGTCCTACATATCCACCAAATCCACATGTTATTCTACTACTTACAGTAGGCCATACAAACACATCAGAAAAATATCCATTATGTTGACCATTTTGAGCAATAGCTTTTTCTCTTTCTACTGCTAATGCTTCATCTGCTTTTTGTTTTTTCTCTATAAGTATATCTTTTGAAGCTAATAACTTCTTTTCATCTAAGTTTAATGTATTAACTTTGCTCTCTTTTTGAGCCTTAGCACTTTCTAGTTCTTTTGTAGATTTTTCAACATCATAACTTAATTGTTCTAATGCTAGTTTTCCTTCTTCAATATTTGTTTTTAAATAATCTACATACTCTTTTTGTGATTTCATATTTCCAATTAATGATTGATCATATTCTAATATACTAGAATATACATTAAGTCTTGAGAAAAAGTCGCCGATTCCATTGGATGATACTAAAATTTCAAAAACACTTGGTATTCCATTTTCATATATTGCTCTTAGTCTTGTAGTATATACATCTTCTGCACTATTATATAACTGAGCTGAATTTTGTAATTCGTTTTGATATTTTTCTACTTGTGAATTAATAGAGTCAACTTGACTTTGTAACCCGTCTAACTTTTCTGTATATGTAGCAATTTCAGCATCTAATTCATCAATTTCATTAAGATATCCTTCTACTTCGTTTCTTACAGAATCTATAGCTGCTTTATTAGCATCTAACTCCTTTTGAAGATCATTAGATTTTTTCAAAGCATCACTTAATGCATCAGCGTAGCATGTGTTAGTAATGTTTATACTAAGAATAACTGCACTCAGTGCTATTATGGCTCGTCCTACCTTTCTTTTTTTCATAAGCTCCCCCTCTTTTTATTTTAATAATATGTAAATTCCACACTTGGGAATAATTGTAATGGATCTACTCTGTTTCCATTAATTCTAACTTCTAAATGTAAGTGTGGACCAGTTGAATTACCTGTTGTTCCAACATATCCTATTAGTTGTCCTTTTTCTACCTGTTCTCCTTCTTCTACTGCAAGTGAGCTGCAGTGTCCATATAAAGAGATATATGTAGAATTATCATCTAAACATTCACCATGATTTATTATTATATAATTTCCATATCCATAATTACTATATCCAGATGTAGTAACTAGACCTGCTTGTATAGCATATATAGGTGTTCCATTTATTTCATATCCTGCAATATCTGCTCCAGTATGTGCACTACCTGCAGGGTCTACCAAATTATATACTTCACCAAATCTTGTTGTTATTATAGTATAACCTGGTGTTGGATATGCAAAGTCTGTTCCTGTAAATGTAGATAAAGTTCCATTTAATTTTTGTTTTGCTACTTCATCTATTAATTTTGCTACTTCATCATCTATATCTGTCATAGCTTGTTTTCTTCTTTGTGTAAGAAGTACAGAAGCATTTTGTAACTCCTCTACTTTATTTTCAAGTTCAGACATTTTATCTACTTTTTCTTGTCTTTTTGTATCTAATTCTTCTTTTACAGATATTACTTCTTCTTTTAAAGCCTCTAGTTGTTTTTTATCTAACTCTATATCACCTTTTATATAATTTATATAATTTTGCTTATCTTGATAAGTATTCATTAAAGTTTTATCATGTTCTAAAATCATACTATATATATTTAGTTTTATCATTAAATCTGTAAAACCATTTGATGTTATTATTAATTCGAATATACTAGGTATTCCATTTTCATATATTGACCTTAGCCTTTTAGCATATGTGCTATTTACAACACTATAATTTTCATTTGCACTTTCTAAGTCTTCTTGTAATTTTTCTAATCTTTCTTCTACTTCATCAATATTTTCTTCAATTCCTGCTAAATTTTTGCTATATGCTACAGCTTCACTATCAATTTGAGCTACATCATAAGCATAAAGCGCTAATTCTTTTTCTACTCCTGTTAATTGTTCTGCATTTTTTTGTTGTTCTCTTTTGACATTTTCTAATTGTTCTTCATATTTAGATATTGTATCTGCACAATATACTATAGGAGATACAGATAAAAATAATATACTTACTATAGCTATATATCTTTTTATCTTATTTAACATTTTTAGCCTCCTATACTTTTAAATATTTTTTTAGTGATACTGCGCTACCAAATATTCCTATAAATAGTCCCAATATTATATATGCTAATAATATTTGATACCAAATAGTTGAATAAGGTATAAATTTAAATATTCCTAATGCATAACTAGAATTTAAAGCACCGTATATGTATACATATACTATTGAAATTATAATAAAAGATATTAAAGCTGAAACTATTCCCATTATTGCGCCTTCAACAATAAATGGTTTTATAATAAAGCTATTAGTTGCTCCAATATATCTCATTATAAATATTTCCCTTTTATTTGAATAAACTGCTAATTTAATTGTGTTAGAAATTATAAATACACTTACTACTAGTAATACTAATCCAACACCTAATAAGAAATAATTAGCTACTTTAGATATTGATATAACTGCATCTATTGTATCTGCATTGTATTTTACATTATATATTCCATCAATTTTTTCAACTTCTTCTTTAATTCTATCTGCTTCTTCTATATTTGTAAATTTTACTATAAATGAAGCTGGAAATATATCTAAATTTTCTAATCCTTCAAGAAAATATTCTTGATCTTTAAATTGTTCTCTAGCATCTTCATATGCCTCAGCTTTGTTCATATATTGAATTTCAGACACACCATCTATTAATTTTAATTCATCTTCCATATATGCTATGTCTTCATCTGTGGCCTTATCCTCAATAAATGCTTGTAATCCTTGCTCTAATCTTAATGTTTCTACATTTTTATTTACATTTTGTAAAATTATTATAAATATACCTAAAATTAACATAGTAGCACAAATTATTAACATAGTAGAAATTGTTTTAGAGCCATGTTTATTTAAATTATCATAACCTTCTTTAATTAAATAAGTATTTGTTGACATCTTTAGTACACCCCTCTTACATCATCTTTTACAACTTTACCATGATCAAGAGCTATTACTCTTTTATTTAATTCATTTACTATATCTTTTGCATGAGTAACAACAAGAATAGTTGTTCCTCTTGAATTAATTTCAATTAAAGTTTTAAATATTTCTTCTGCTGTTTTAGGGTCTAAATTTCCTGTAGGTTCATCTGCTATAAGTATAGGTGGTTTAGTTGCAAGAGCCCTTGCAAGTGCAACTCTTTGTTGCTCACCACCAGATAATTGGTTTGGATAATAATTTTCTTTTCCAACAAGTCCTACCATTTGTAAAACAGATTTTAATTGTGTCTTTATATCTTTTTCAGGTGCTTCTATTACTCTAAGAGCAAAAATTATATTTTCAGCTACTGTTCTATCATATAAAAGTCTAAAATCCTGAAACACAAATCCAATTTTTCTTCTTAAAAATGGTATATCTTTTTTCTTTATTCTTGTTATATCTTTACCATCAATTAATATTTTGCCAGATGTTGGTTCTTCTTCTTTAATCATTAATTTTAAGAAAGTAGATTTACCTGATCCTGATGGTCCAACTAAGAAAGCAAATTCGCCTTTTTCTATTCTTAAACTAACATTATCCATTGCACAAACGTCATGGTCATATTTCTTAACAACATTTACAAATTCTATCATTTGTTTATTCCTTTCATATATCAAATACACTCTTCCATTTAAATATTATCACAAACGACTTTTTTTGTCTACCTTGTTCTACATATTTTGCATTTCTTTAAGCACTTTACGTATTATTGTTTCAACACTGTCATTTGATAAGTCTAACTTATTTACAACCTCTTTTATCTGTTTTTGAGTATATCCTAATACTTCAAGAGCAGTAATTGCTTCTTCTATATTTTTATTATCTGCTATTTTTACCTTAGTATTAACAACATCTACTTGCTCTTTTAAAACTTTATCTTTAAGCTCAAAAATTATCTTTTGCGCCATTTTTGGACCAATTCCAGGTACACTTTTTAGTGCAGCAACATTTTCAGTAGCAATAGCTACACCTAAACTTTCTGTATCAACATTAGAAATTATACCAAGTGCTACTCTAGGTCCTACACCACTTACAGTTATTAGCTTTTTAAAAAAGTTTAAACTTTCATTAGATTTAAATCCAAATAATCTCATATCGTCTTCTCTTACATGTAAGTATGTATATATCTTAACTTCATCATTTAAAGTTAGTGTTAATATTTCTGATTCAGGCATAAATATCTCATATCCTATTGAATTTACATCAATTATTATTTTATCCTTGTATATATTTTCTATTCTTCCTTTAAAAAAAGCGTACATACATTTCACCTCTGATATATTTTACACAAAAGTAAAATTAATGTCAATTTATTCTCACGTTATCTACTATGTCTAATATTGCGTTATAATCTCCACACATTATTTTATTTATTATCTCTTTCTTTTCCACATAATCCACATTTTCTTTTACAAGAGTTATTTTAAGTTCACTTTTATTATTTTTTTCTTCATATAAAAAGTAATAGTTATTCATTAAAAAACATATACAAAAAATACCAATTATAGATATTAAAAAAATAATATAATTCATAATATCACCTAATGTATTATATTATTTTTAAAATATATTGTTAACAAAATGAAAGTGGGTCACAATTAAGTAACCCACAATCTTTTTAGAAGCTTCTTGATACATTGAACTCGATAACAAAGAAGTTGTACTTTGTATCAAAAAGAAGGTATGCTTTATCACGCACATCAACCTCTGGTACTACTTCTTTAACAGAAAGTACTTTTAAGAAGCTCTTTTCATCTTCGATAAAAAGAGGGGAAGTCTTAAGATTTCTCTTAAGTAATGCATTACCACTTATCTTCTCGAAGTTTTCCATTTTCTCGTTTAAAAGAAAATTAGAATCAATTACAACAGCACTATACTGTTCATTGTTTTCTCCGTAGAAAGTAGTATAATCTTCCTCAGACTCAATTACTTCAGGGATATCAGAAAATTTAAATCTTCTTTCAAATTCTTTTCTTTCTTCTTCCCTTTCTGCTTCTCTTTGAGCTCTTTTTGCTTCCTTTGCTTCAAGTTTTCTTGCCTTCTTTTGTATTTTAATTTCCTCCTGTTCCTCGATTGCTTTTAAAGCATCCTTTCTGTAATCTCCTTGTAGTGCGAAGTTAACTGCTCCTTCTTTCATTTTTCTTAATACATTAGCCATAATAACACCAACCTTTCTAAAAATTTAATTAATAAATATGTTTCTGCAAATGCATAGAATCTGATTGCTGTATGGCTAAAACAGCTTTTCTAATCAGATAAGCATAAACAAAATCATATCTATAAATATTATACCACGTTTATTGCTTTATGTCAATTTAATATGTATTTTAATATACGTGTATTTATGTATTTTTAGTAGGTTAAGAAATACTAATATATATTTTAAAAAACTTGTATTAACATATTTACTTTATACAATTATTTATGATATTATAAATATATAATTTTAGGAGGTTCTATGCTAGAAAAAATTAAAAAGAATAAAGGTATTATTATATCTTTTATACTAATATATATTGGTATGTTCATTATTTGTAAATATAATATGTTTGCACAAGATGAATATAACTATAGTCATATTGCTTGGACTAATCAAAAGCTATCATCATTTAGTGATATTGTAAAATCACAAATAGATATATACAAAAATTGGAGTGGAAGAATACCAGTTCTCGGTATGGTTCAAGTATTTCTTTATATAGGTAAAATTTTTTATGATATCATTAACCCTATAATATTTATTTTGTTTATTATAATGCTAATTAAAGCAGCAAATGTAAAAGTAGATGAAAAAAATATATTTATTATATTACTATTTTCAATTTTTGGTGCATATAAATTTTGGGAGAAATATATATGGATTTCTGGAAGTTTAAATTATCTATGGCCGGTTACTCTTATGCTAATTGTAATATATTATATATATAATATGATAGTTAATGATAAAAAAACAAATGTTATTAATACTATTGTGCTACTTATATCATCTTTCTTTGCTGGATGGTCTCATGAGAATGTGGCTTTTGTTTTAGGTTCATTTATAATATTTGTTTGCTTATTTAATATAAAGAAAATACTATCTTTAAATAATAGTGCAAAAATTAAATTGATTGCATCAATATTATTATTTGGTATAGGAGCTATACTACTTATCTTCTGTCCAGGTAACTTTGGAAGATTAGGAGATACTGAAAGAAGCGTTACTTTACTTCCTGTATTAAAAAATATTTTAGCCTTATACAAAATAATAATACTTTATATTGTTACTATTTTGATACTTAAAAAATCTAACAAAGTAAAACAAAAATATGATGTAAATACTATATTAAAACAACAAATACATTATTTTATTTTCCCTATAATACTAGCTCTAATTCCTATGATAATTATTGCAGAATTTCCAATAAGAGCAGCACTCGCATATGAAGTATTATTATATATACTAATACTTAAAAATTTAGATATAATATTTAAATCATTTGAAAATAAAAAGATTAAAAAACGTATTACTGCTACAGTTATACTAATATCTATATTGTTGTTATATTCAAAATCACTATTTGCTTTTATTTACTTAAGACCATATAAAGAAAAAATTGAAAATCAAATATCGCAAGAGAAACAATTAGGTAAAAATGATATTATAATATCTCAATTTGAAAATCTAAATTTAGCTAAAATAATAGGGGTATATATGGATATTTTCCCAAAAGCCACTGATACTTCAATTATTAATTCATATATGTCTACATACTATGATATCAATACTATAACTGCAATAGAAGATGGTTATGCACAAATTGAAATAGATATAAAAGATGAAGCCGAAATTACAGAATATAGTGTAAAAGATAAAAATACAGATAAAACAATTACTAATAGAATAGTTGATGTAGAATTGCCTATGCCACAAACTAGCATGTTAAATAGAATAATATTTAATATTCCAGTTGATCAACTAAATAACGTATATATAGATTTACCTAATAATATTAAAGATAATATCACAGATATAAAAGTTAAGACATTAAGTGATATACCAGAAATAAACAAATATAATTTAATTGAAAAATAAAAACTACGGGCAAACCCGTAGTTTTTTGAACTCTATAAAATACACTATCACGAGCAATCACATAAAAGATATCTTTTTGATGGCAACCGTGCTTTATTATTTTCCAAACCTAAGTCATCATATTTTCTTTTAATTAATTTCTTATATATTCTAAGTCTTAATCACAATTTTCATCAATAATTTTATAGCCTGCCATTTTATATCCTTTTATTCTTCTATTATACATTTTTTCTAATACTTTCATATTATCTAAATAATCATATACAATTACTTTTTCCTTATCTTCATGCTCTCTATGAAGTCTACCTACAT
>CANQVI010000011.1 GCA_947627255.1 uncultured Clostridia bacterium
CCTATTTATCGTTTAATTCTTTATATCTTTTTATTTTCATAGTAGATGTCTTTTCAAATTCACCATCTTTTATTTCCAATTCTTTTATAGCTTTGTATGATGTTAATTTCTTGTTTACTTCTTTTATTTTCTTCCATATTATATCATATACTTCTTTATCGCCTGTAACACCATATATTTCTTTAATTTTTTCATAATCTGGTATAACTCTTGCAGTAATAATTAGCTCTTTTTCTTCTTTTTTACTCTTACTATCTGGTTTTTGACCATAAATCATAGACTCTTTTATTTCATCTAATTTATCTAAAATCATTTCTATTTCTTCTGGATATATATTTTTACCATTTTGAGTAACTATAACATTTTTACTTCTTCCTGTAATATATATGTATCCGTCTTCGTCAATATATCCAATATCTCCAGAATTAAAATATCCGTCTTTATCTATAACTTTTTTAGTTTCTTCTTCATCTTCATAATATCCTATCATTAGAGTTGGTGACTTAATTAAAAGCTCCCCTTCTCCATTTTCATTAGGATTTTTTACCTTTATATCTGCTTGAACAATAGCTTTTCCTGTTGAGCCAACACAAGGTTTATATTCTGGTGTAAGTGCTGCTATAGGTGCTGTTTCAGTAAGTCCATATCCTTGTAAGAAAGATATTCCTATATCTTGAAGCCATATACCAACTTTACTATCTATTGGTGCAGCTGCTGAAACTATAATTCTTAAGTTTCCTCCAAGATTATCATAAATTTCTTTAAATACTTTTCTTTTTATATCTATACCAACTTTATCTAGTGTATTTGTTAATGATATCATAGCTTTTATTAGCTTATCTTTCTTGCTTTTTACTATTTTTTCATTTATCTTTTTATATAGACTTTCAACAAGTAAAGGAACTGTTAATATTCCAGTTGGTTTTGATTCTTGAATATTAGGTACTATATATTTTAATCCTTCACAAATAGCAATAGATGCACCTGTTGCTATTGGAAGTAGAAATCCTATTGTTGATTCATAGCAATGATGTAATGGTAAAACAGAAAATAATCTATCTGTTGGATAAATCTTTACATATGCAGAAACAGCATTTATATTTTCTGCTAAGTTTCTATTATTAAGCATTACACCTTTAGAATTTGAAGTTGTACCTGAAGTAAAAAATAATATTTTAAATTCATCTGGATTAATCTTTATATCATAAAATTTTTTATTACCATTTTCTACTAATTTTCTTCCTACTTCAACTAAATAATTTAATCCAACATCTTTTCCTTCTATTTTATCATTAGATTTCATTTTTATATAATATTCTACATTTAAATTTTTTTCTTTTATTTTATTTATTTCTTCTTCCTTTTTTGGAGAATAAATTATAGCAGAAGCCTTAGATCTTGTTATTATATTTTCCAACTCATTAAGCGGTAGTTCTTTATCTGTTGGAATAGCAATACCTACACCACATAGCATAGCCATATATGATATGTACCAGCCATATTGTGTTTCACCAATTATTATTACTCTTTTATCTTTTAAATTTAATAAGTCAATCATTGCAGTAGTAAGGCCTATTACATCTTCACCAAATTCTTTATATGATATAGTAGTATATGGTTCTTTATGTTCTTTTTTCTCTAAGATACAAGGTCTATCTGAATACATATCTATTGAACGTAAAAAGAATTCCCTTACTGTTTCATAATGTGTCATATCTTCGTATGGTTTGTTTCTATGTTTGATTTTTTTTGCTTCTTTTTCATAGTCTATATTTGCTAATTCATGTAATATGTTTTCATCTAATTTCATTTTCTTAAATTTAAAATTAGGTATTTTTATATCTCTTAATCCCATTTTTATTCCCCCTATTACTTCATTTCTAATTATACATCAAAAAAATCGATTTGTGCTTAGAACGAGTGGTCAGTTTTTTAAAAACATAAAAAAAGAGCCACAATTTTTAATTGCAACTCTTAATTAATTACTTATTATTTTAATTTTCTACATCAATATCTTCTTTAAATCTGTTAAAGTAGTCTATAAATGACCATATTGTTGTAATTACTGTAAATACTACTGTTACACTCATTGTTACATTTACTACAAGCTCAAATACATTCAAATTTAATGATTCTGTAATAAATCCAAAAATTCCTACTTCTGGGATTAATGAATAATTTAATAATGCAAATGTAATTGTTAGCATTTGGAATAAAGTTTTTACTTTACCACTTATTCCAGCTGCTACATCTTTAGCATTATCTGAACCAAACATTCTTAAAGCTGTTACAAAGAAATCTCTAAATACAACGATGGCTGTAACATAAGCTGGTATTAAACCAATTCCAGTAAGCATAATAAATCCTGCTGATACTAATAATTTATCTGCTAATGGATCCATTATTTTACCAAATTTAGTTACAATTCCTTCTTTTCTTGAAATTCTACCATCAAGAAAATCTGTTAATGATGCAACTACAAATACAACAATGGCAGCATATCCCATATAGTTATATACCTTTGGTATTTTTATTAATTCAAAAAAGCTTTCTGGTATACTTAAAATTAAGATAAATATAGGTACTAGAATTATTCTTAACATAGTTAATTTATTAGGTAAATTCATTTTTCGAAACATTATCTCTATACCTCCTCTTCAATTCTAAATTATAACAAACTAAATTTATATAGTCAATATTTACAAATTATTTCACACGATTTTCATTTAAAGTAACAATAGTAGCCATAGTAGCATAGTCCTCTTTTTTATTTTGAACAGCTTCTCTATATGAGAAAAAGTCTTTTGTATTGCATCTTGTACATATTGGAGCTACATGAATATTTTTTTCATTTACTCCAGCATCAATTAGTTCATGCTTTAATATTTGAATTAGGTCTATATGAAATGTTTTACCATCATTTTCATATTTTAAATACTCGTTTTCATATTTAAAAACACTTGTAAATTTTTCTTTAAAACTATCCTCCATGCTAGTAAAGCAACAGCTTCTAATTGAAGGACCAATACAAATAATTAAGTCTTGAGCTTTACTTTCATACTTTTTTTTAAGTAAATTTATAGCTTTAATATATATTTTATTTATAACCCCTTTCCATCCTGCATGAACATTTGCTACTACATTATTTTTAGGATCATATATTATAATTGGATTGCAATCTGCTGTTGTTACAAGTGTAGCTATGTCTTTTTTAGAAGTTATATATCCATCAAATTCCTCTTTATTTAAGTTTTCAAATAGATATTTATCTTTATTTTCATCATCTAATATTAAAATGTTATCTGTATGATTTTGTCTTGCTTTGTATATATTATCTATATCTAATTCTTTTTTTATTATATTTACATTTTCTAATACATTTTTTATATCATCTGTTCCAGCAGTTCTAAAATTAAGACTTTCGAAATCTCCTTTACTGACTCCTCCATGTCTTAAAGTTATACAATGCTTTACATTATATTTATTTAATACTTTAAATTCTATGTATTCCAATTTATTATTTTTAATATGCAATATTTCATCATCATTATAGTTACTCATATTATTCCTCCACTATTTCAATTTCTTTATTAAGATTAAATGAATAGATATATATTTTATCCACTTTATATTCTGTAAGAGTATTAATAGCCTCTTTATATATTTCTAACTGAACTTTATATTTTTTTATAAAATCAGAATCATTTTCTATTCTATCTGTTTTGAAATCTACTAAAACTACTTTATCATTATCTGTTACATAGAAAAGGTCAATTATTCCTTGAATTGTACTATTAGATATTTCTTTTTTATTTAATATAAATTCATATTCTCTATATATTTTTTTTGCATTTTTTAGCTCTTTTCCAATATTAGAATTTAAGAAATTATATATTCTATTAATATTAATATACTTTTTATCATTTTGACTAATTATACCTTTAAATACTAATTTTTCTATATATTCTTTTATATCTGACTGACTATTTAATTTTTCAAATTCAAGATTTTGCAATATAAAATGTACTAATATTCCTTTTCTTACAGCAGTATATCTATTAGCATTTTCATCTAATTCGTATGGTAGCCTAAATTTTGTACTTTCTTGTGATTCATCATCTATATCTTTTGTTTCGTCTTCAATCTTTGATGTTATATTAGCTTCACTTTCCTCATTATTTTTCTTTAAATTACTAACACTAACTCTTAATGGTGCTATAACATCATCTTTATATTTATAATCATACTCTATCTTATCTTCTATATTTTTTAATATTTCATCATTTGCTACTACATTTGTGTTTTTCTTTATTTCATCTATTACTTCATTTACAGATTTCTTCACATTTGAAATATTACTTACTGATAACATCTTTTTTAGATTTTCATCTGTTGTATTTGAAGTTATCTCTAAATGTTGTACATCTAATATATTCTTGTCTTTTTCAAATTCACAATATAGTTTAATTACTGGTAATAAATTTTTATAATAACTATTATTAGAAGCAATTAAAGTTTCGTTAAATTTATTATCTTTTATATTTAGTAACTGCATATCATAATCTTTTTTATAATCTTTAGTTGTAGCAAAAATGTATAATTTTTCTTTTGCTCTTGTAAGTGCAACATATAGCAGCCTTAATTCTTCTGATTTAGTTTCTTTTTCAATTACTGACTTTATAGCTTGTTTAATTAATGATGGATAAGTAATTGATATATCTTGATTAACTACATCTATACCTATACCATATTTATGATGTAATAATACTTTTTCACTACGCAAATCTTTAAAATTATAATTTTTTGAACAATCTGCAAGAATTACTATTGGAAATTCTAATCCCTTAGATTTGTGAATTGTCATTACTCTTACAACATCTTCATTTTCTCCAATAATTTTTGCACTACCACTACTATCTTGCTTATTCTTTAAATTATCTATGTATTTTATATATGAATTTAATGTATTTCCTATATTATTAGTATAGAAATTATTTGCAAGCTCAATTAGATAATCTAAATTTGCTCTTTTTGATGTAGAATTTTCTTCAAGTGCTAATTGATAGTATATATTTGTATCTTTATATAACCTTATTATTAAATCTGAAATACTATATACTTTTGAATAATTTGAATATTCCTTTAATAATGCTAAAAATTCTGTAACTTTAGTATATATAATTTCTTCTTTTTTCTTAAATTCTTCATCTAAAGCTATGTTATTTAGTACATCATATACATAGCTTTTATTGTCATATAGCCTTATCTTAGTTAGTTCATCTAGTGTGAAATTACCAATAATACTATACATTATACTTGTTATATATACATCTTGATATGGATTATCTAATACTCTTAGAAAAGATAGTATTAACTTTACTTCATCTCCGTCAAAAATACTACTAGAAGTATCACAAAATACAGGAATATCATTATCTTTTAACACTTTTTCTAATACTTCTGCTTTGCCCTTTATTCCCCTTAGTAATATGACTATATCCTTATATGTAGCATTTCTTGTAGTTCCATCTTTTTTAGTTATTTTCATATTATTAACTATATCTTGAATTTTAAATGCTATACATTTTGATTCAATTTCAAATGAAGTTAAGTCTTCATCTATTTCATATTCATCATTTTCTTCATTATCTTCTATATAATTTTTTTCTTCTTGCTTTAAGTCAATTATATTTATCTGAGTAGTATAATCGCAGCCATCTACATTAGGATAGCTAGTATTTCCACATTTTAAACTTTCATCATAAGTGTAATTACATTGACCATTTTTCATGCTCATTATCTTTTCAAATATATAGTTAATTGAGTTAAGAACTTCACTTCTACTTCTAAAATTTTGTGATAATATAATTTTACAATTTTTTATATCTTCTGTGTCTTCTTCCTCTTTTTTATAGCTTATATATTTATCATTAAAAATATCTGGTCTTGCTTGTCTAAAGCCATATATACTCTGCTTTATATCTCCAACCATAAACCTATTATTATCTGTAGCAACTGCTTGAAGTATTCTTTCTTGTACATAGCTTGTATCTTGATACTCATCAGTATATATCTCTTTATACCTTTTTTTAATAGAATTAGCTATATCTGTAATTTCATCTTTTTCATCTACAAGAAGCTCTAGTGCATAATGCATTATATCATTAAATTCAGCTACTCCACTTTGTATTTTTTCCTCTTTAAAACGTTTATCAAAAGAAAGTAGTAATTCATATAAATATTTAATGTATTCGTATGCTATGCTATTATCTTGTAAAATATCTGAGCTTTTAGCATATATCTTCTTTTTAACTTTTAAAATAACATCTTTAACTTCTGTTTTTCTAAATTCTGCAATTTCTTCTTTTAACTCTATATTACTTACTTTTCCTATTGCAAATTTTGCAAATTCAACTGATTCTAAATTTTCATATAACTTATCCCAATTATCATTTTCAATATTTATGCAACTTTTTAACATATAAACATCATCATTTAAAATTGTTGCACATTTATTAAATTCTTCTATACCTTCAATTTTAGATAAATAATCTCCATATTTTACTATACATAGCCTTATTTCATCAACTGCATCCAAGTAAATGTCCTCTCCAAAATCTGTTTGGCATAAATCTACATTTTCAGATATATTATATTTTTCTATTTGTTCTTTTAACCATATAAACGGATATGGAAAAGACTGAATATAATTATATATTCTAATTATATTGTTAAGTAGCACATCATCACTACCATTAAAAAGTTCTAGTAAATTATATAATCCAAATGTATCTTTTTCATTTGAATATTTTTCATATTCATTCTCTAAAAGTTCTTCCAATACTTTTGATTTTATCAAATTACTTTGTGATTCTTCACATATTCTAATATTAGGGTCTATATTTAGTTTATCAAAATTCTCTTTAACTAATTTTAAACAGAATGCATCTATAGTTGTTATACTAGCCCTATTTATATATATTAATTGATTTCTTAAGTGATTAATTTTTTTAATGTCTTTTTCTGTTTCTAATGCTTTATATATAGCATTTAATATTTTTTCTTTAAGTTCTTGAGCTGCAGCATTGGTAAATGTTACAACTAATATTTTATCTATGTCTAAATATTCATTAATAACTTTTTGTATAATTCTTTCTACAAGTACAGCAGTTTTTCCACTACCTGCAGATGCACTAACTAATATATTAGCATTACTTTTTGTTATAGCTTGTTTTTGATCTTTTGTCCATTCTGTTTTTGACATTTTACTTCTCCTTTTTATATATTATATTTTATATTCTATTGAACATTTTTGCAAGAATATTACAAACTATATGTAATTTCCTTTTTACTTTAATTGATATTTATGTAATATTTTGGTATAATTGTATTGGTGATTTTTTTGAATACATTAACTTTAGAAAATGCAGATAAATTATTAAGTAGTGCTTTTACTACTAATGATGATTTTGAATATACATATACTTCATATAGTGAAGAAGATACTAAAAAATTAGGGCGAAAATTTGCTAATTACTTAAATAAAGGGGATATAATAACTTTAAATGGTGAACTAGGCTCTGGAAAAACTGTATTTTTAAATGGAATTGCTAGTTTTTTTGGAGTAGAAAATGATGTATGTAGTCCTACTTTTACAATAGTAAATGAATATAATATATCTAAAGACTTCCCTATTTACCACTTTGATGTGTATAGAATAAAAAATAGCGATGAATTTTTAGAAGGTGTTGGAACTGATTATTTTTATAACGGTATATGCTTAATTGAATGGGGCGATGAAATAATATCAGATATATTACCTAAAAATACTATACATATTGATATAATAAAAGATGAGGAAGATAAACAAAAGAGAATATTTAAGATTTGGAGGAAAATATAGCATGAATATTTTAGGAATTGATACAACTACAAAATCTGCTAGTTGTAGTGTTTTAAAAGATGAAAAATATACTATGAATTCTATAACAAACGAAATAACACATTCTGAAAAACTTTTACCAATTATAGATAAAACATTATCTGAATGTAATATTAATATAGACGATATTAATTTACTTGCTGCATTAAATGGTCCTGGCTCTTTTACAGGAATAAGAATAGGACTTGCTACTGTAAAGGCTTTAGCACAAGTAAAAGACTTAGATATATACTCTATTTCTTCAATAGATTTAATTAGTTATGTAGCTTCAAAAAAAATAGATAAAAAAGAAATATATATTCTTTCACTTATAGATGCAAAAAATAATAGAGTATATTATGGTGTAAATAAAATTATTAAAGAAAATAATGGAAAATATACTATTCAAAAAGTTATGGATGTAAATAATGATAATATTGACGATGCATTATCTAATATTGCTAAAGCTAATATTTCTATTGATATTGTAGCTGGAAATTGTACTGAAATCTTTAAGGACAAGCTAACTACTACATTTAGCAATATATTTGAACTATATCCTAATACAAATGATTTAATAGAAAGTTACTTAAATATAGCTAACATTAGTGAATATATGTACAATGCTTATAGTTTAGACGCATTATATGCAAGACCTTCACAAGCAGAAAGAATGGTAAATAATGGATAATATAAAAATATTAAAAATGTCTTCCGAAGATATAGATGAAATATTAAAAATAGAGAAATCTCATAATGTTTCCATTTTAACTAAAAATTTATTAGTAAATGATTTATTAGGTAGTAATAATTATTATCTAATTGCTAAATATAATAATAAAATAATTGGATACGTTGGAATATCATATATTTATGATACAGCAGATATTATTTCAATAGTTGTAGATAAATCTTATACTAATCATGGAGTTGCTACTCTGTTATTAAATGAAATATTTAGTTTTTGTAAAGAAAATAATGTTAAAAAAATAATGTTAGAAGTTAGAAAATCTAATATAATTGCACAAAATCTTTATTTGAAATTAGGATTCAAAAAAATTTCTGAAAGAAAGAACTACTACGAAGGAAAAGAAGATGCATATATATATGAAAAAGAAATACCAATCAATTAAGATTGGTATTTTTTTTAATGAAAGTCATCTTCATCATATTGAATTTCTCTAGAACCTACTCTGTTCTCTTTTCTTTCTCTAAATACTTCTGTAGAAAGTAAATCTTTTACTTCTTGAGAATTTTTTACATTTTTAATGTCAAATTCTGGTGTAGTTTTATCTGCAGAACAACAATGTATAGTTCCTACTCCAAATATTCTTTGAGATAGCTTTCTTTCAAGTGTTACATCCATTATTCTAAAAAGCATAATTTCTTCTTGCCTTTTGCTTAAAAATCCAGTGTCAATTAACAATTTCTTACTAGTTAAAGTATATACTGTAAATGAAAGTGGTAGTCCAAATATGGTTCTTTTTCTGTCTTTCCAAATAATATCATTATTCTTACTCATAGAAAAAACCTCCTATCAAATATTTTTTATGCCAAATAATTATACCACATTATTTAGATAAAATAAATACTTTCAAGGAGATTTAATTACATAATTTATATATTTTTTTCTGTTTCTTCTACTTTTGCATTATAATTATCAATAAATTCTTGACTCTTAGATTTTAATGTATCATTTTCAATAAACCATTCAGATTTATTATCTTTCATATAATTTAAAACATCTATTAATGAATTTAAATAAGTTGCAAACTTAGTATCTGTTTCTTTTACTTCATTAACACAATTTGAAAGCTCTAGTTGCTCTAGTATTTCTTTGTATAGTTTTTTGTGTCTTCCTTTAAGTCCATTACCATCAGTTTTTTCTTCTATTTTAGCTTCATCTACTAAATCAAGTAATTTTTGCATATTTTCTTCGTTTTCTGCTTTTATTGAATTTAATTTTTCAAGTGAATTTGTAAAATCTGGTCCATCATTTTTATAATTTTCTATATTTAAAGCCTTTAATTGTGCAATTTCATTATAATTATCTCTTAGAGTGTTAGTAGAATCTATATATAATTTATAGTCTTCTTTTACCATTTTTTCTATAATACCATATACACCTTTTAAAGTAACATCTGTGTTTGTATTTTCTTCAGATAAAGCATTTATTTGCACAGTCAATTTATTTCTTTCGCTTATATCTCTAAAAGCTAAAAATAATGAAACAGCAATGATTATAACTGCTATAATAATTATCGCAATAATTAGATTTTTCTTTCCTTTCATACTTAATCCTCCATATCAATCTTTTTTTATTATACAACTAAATATTTTTAAAGTAAATAGTTTTACTTTTTTTTACTTTTTTAGATGAAAAGTATACAAATAATAATTAAAAAATTATTTAATTAAGTTGAATATTTTTTACATATACTATACAATGTAAGTATAGTGTATACAAAAGACAAATTTTGGAGGGAAAAAGATATATGAAAAAAGTAAAAGAGTTAAAAGCTACAAATTTAAAAAATTCATTTAATGTGGATTCATTAAAATTTGAAACAACAGATGAAGTTGAGCCATTTAACGGAATTATAGGTCAAGAAAGAGCACTTGAAGCTATAAAATCTGCTATGCAAATACCGCAAAAAGGATTTAACTTATACATATCTGGTACATTAGGAATTGGTAAAACATCTTATGCCCTATCTGTTGTTAACTCACTAAGTGAAAAAATGCCTGTACCTCAAGACTATTGCTATATAAATAATTTTGAAAATCCAAATGAACCTATTGCTATTGCTTTAAATCCAGGTGAAGGAATGGAATTTAAGCAAGACATGAATAGATTTATAAATTCTATTATTACTAGAATTAATAAAGAGTTAACTGGCGATATGTACGAAAAAGAAAGAAAAACTATTGTTGACAGATATAAAAGAGCTAAAGATAATTTAATGCGTGAATTTGATAAATCTACTTATGAAAAAGGATTTAAAGTTAGAAACACAGAAAACGGTATATATTTTTCTCCAGTTCACAATGGTGTTGTTCTAGATGAAAAATCATTCAAAGTATTAGATGAAAAAACTAAAAAATATTTTGAGGAAAAGAGTCCTGAAATTCAAGAACAAACTTTACAAGTATTAAAAGAAATAGATGCATTAGATAAAAAATGTGAACAAGTATTAAAAGAATGGGAAAATAACCTTGCTACATTTGCTGTTACACAATGTATGAGCGATTTAAAAATAAAATACAAGAAAAACTTAAAAATCCAAAATTTCTTATACTCTATTCAAAGCGACGTTGTTAAAAATGTTAATCTATTTAAAAAAGATGATGAAAAAGATATAAAAATGATGGCCAACCCTTATATGATGCAACAATTAATGCAAAGAAAAAATCAAAAGCCATGGGAAAAATATAGAGTAAACTTAATTGTAAATAACGATAGATTACAACATGCTCCTGTTGTACTATGTAAAAACCCAAATTATTTTGATTTATTTGGTAAACTTGAATTTGAGACTTCACCACAAGGTACAAGAACAAATTATAGTATGTTAAAACCTGGTCTTGTACATAAAGCAAATGGTGGATATCTAATTGTTAATGTACGTGATTTATTAATGAGTGCACCAACTTGGGAAGCATTTAAAAGAGTATTAAGAAACCAAGAGCTATCAATAGATAGTACAAGAGATATAAATCAACCAATTACAGTTGTTTCTTTAAAACCTGAGCCTATTCCAATTAATATGCAAGTTATTCTAATAGGATCAGAACTTCATTATCAACAATTATGCCATATGGATGCAGACTTTAAAAAATTATTTAAAGTAAAGGCAGATTTTGATGATAGTTATGATAGAAACAAAGAAAATGTAAAAAAATTTGTACAATTTATAGCATATATTTGTAAAAAGCACTCTCTCCTACCTTTAGATAAAAGTGCTGTTAAAGAAATAATAGAATATAGTTCAAGATGTGCTGGAAATCAAAATAAATTAACTGCTATAATGCAAGATATTTCAGACTTAATAATAGAATCAAGTTTTATAGCAAGTAATGCTAAAAAGAAAGTTGTAACTTCTGATGAAATAATTTCAGCCTTATCTTCAAAGACAAAAAGATTTTCTAAATATAATGATCAATTAAATAAAATGATACGTCAAGGCGATATAATTATTTCAACAAATGGTAAAAAAGTTGGACAAATAAATGGTTTAACTATTGCAGTGGCTGGTGACTGCTCTTTTGGTCAACCAGTACGAATCACTGCTAATACATACATAGGAAAAAGTGGAATTGTTAATATTGAAAGAGAAGTTGCAATGAGTGGTACTACTCACTCAAAAGGTGTATTTATTCTTTCTGCATATATAGGTGAAAAATATGCACAAGATATACCACTTTCTCTTACTGCTAGTATATGTTTTGAACAATTATACAACCCAGTAGATGGTGATAGTGCTTCTTCAACAGAACTTTATGCAATTCTATCTTCTCTATCTGGAGTTCCAATAAATCAAAGTCTTGCAGTAACAGGATCTGTTAACCAAAAAGGTGAAATACAACCAATTGGTGGTGTTACAGATAAAATTGAAGGCTTCTTTAAAGTATGCAAAGAAAAAGGATTAAATGGAGAAAATGGAGTTTTAATTCCTTATCAAAATGTAAAAAATCTTACTTTAAGTAATGAAATAGTAGATGCAGTTAAAAATAATCAATTTCATATATACCCTATTAGTACAATCGATGAAGGTATAGAAATTCTTACTGGTATTCCTTCAGGAGAATCAAATAATGAAGGTGAATATCCAGAAGGTACTATTAATTACTTAGTAGCCCAAAAACTTAAAAGATATGCACAAAATAGTGTAAAATATAGTAATAACTAAAAGAAAAAATAATGGATAGAAATATCCATTATTTTTTTATAAATTATTTATAAATGATTTTAATATTGTTTTAGCAATAATTTTTGTTTTATTATCTATATCTCTTAGTGGATTGTATTCGACTAAATCTAAAGATTTAACTTTATTTTTATACTTAATTATACAATCTACTGCCTCATATGCTTCTTCTAAATTTATACCATCCTTTGCTGGAACTGATACTCCAGGAGCAATAAGTGGGTCTATAACATCTAAATCATAGCTAATATGGATACCATTTGTATCCCTACTTGCTATTTCTATTGCTTGTTCCATTATATTTTTCATGCCATATCTTTTTATATCTTCTGTTGTAAAAACTTTAACTCCTGCATCCTTTAAGTTTTCTATTTCAAGTGGATCTATATCTCTACCACCAACTATTACAGTATTTTTATAACTATAATGATTTGAATTATGAAAATAGACTAATTCTTCTTTTTCATAGCCAGTTATTGCTGCAAGTGGTAAACCATGAATATTACCAGTAATAGTAGTTTTAAATGTATTAAAATCTCCATGTGCATCAATCCATATTATACCAAGTTTTTCATTTTTTCTAATTGAAGCTAAAGCCGATGCTATAACTAAGCTATGGTCTCCACCTAATGTTAGTGGAAATTTATTTTCTTCTATTGTTTCTAAAACTATATTATATAATTTTTCATTAAACTCATTTACTTTTTTTAAATTTTTTCTTAAATTTTCTTTTGATTTTTCTTTATTATCTTCATCTGCATATATTTTTATAATTTTATTTATATTTTCATTTTCTAAATTTTCAGTCAATTTATCTGGACCAAGTGCTGCACCTTCTACTGAAACTCCTAAATCGGTACAAGCATTAATCACATTTATATGTTTCATTTTTATCCTCTTTTCTTTAGTTATTATGTCTTTTATCATATTCGCTTAAATATTTTTCTGTATATTCAACATCTGATATACAAGGTAAATATTCTGTGCCATATTTTTGTCTTGTTTCCCTACCTTTACCAGTAAGAAGAATTATTGTAGGTTTCTCCTCTTTTTCTGCCTTTAATACTGCATCTAATATTGCTTCTCCTCTTTCTTCAATTAATGCATAGTTCTTAGTATATTTTTTTACATATTGTGCAATATCATTTGATATATCTATTACAGGCTCTGCTCCAGGGTCTTCTGCTACTAAATATACAAAATCTGAATTTTGACCTGCTATAGTGCCTAAATCTTTTCTTCTAAGTAATGCTTTTTTTCCTGGACATCCAAATATAGCAACAATTCTTCTACCTTTATATTCTTCCTTTACAGAAGAAAATAATTTTTCAAAACTTAGTTTGTTATGTGCATAATCTACTAAAATAATTATTTTCATATCTTTAGTGTGGAAAACTTCCATTCTTCCACTACTTCTTGCTATTTTTAGTCCTTCTTTTATGTACTCAACTGGTATATCCATTAAATAACAAGTAGCTATTGCAGCTAGTGCATTTTCAACATTGAATAATCCTGGCATTGTTAGCATAAATTCATCATCATAAGATGGTGTATGAACTTTAAATATAGTATTAAATCCATCTTTTCTTATATCATAAGCATAAAAGTCTGTGTCTTTAGTTTTCATTGAGAAAGTAAATACTCTTGCACTATCGCGTCTTGCAACAGCAACTGTATTAGAAGCTAAATCTGCATCCATATTTACTATAGCATTCTTAGTATTTGCAAACATTTTTAATTTTGATTGATAGTAATCATTAAAATCTTTATGCTCAATAGGACTTATATGATCTTCACTTATGTTCATAAAAATACCTATATCAAAAAATACATCTGCAACTCTATCTAATTTTAACGATTGAGAAGATACTTCCATTACTAAATTTTCCATACCAGAGTTTAATGCATTAGCAAAGTGCTTATGTATATCATATGATTCTGGTGTTGTTATGTGTGATTCAAAATTTTCTACACCATCATATGTATCAATAGATGATATAACAGCAGTATCTTTTTTATTATATGCTTTAGAATATACATCTAGTATTGATTTAATATAATACGTAGTAGTAGATTTACCTTTTGTTCCCCCTACACCAATTACATTTAAACTTTCACCTGGATAATTAAAATACATAGCAGACATACATGAAAGTACTTTTTGAATATCATGAACTAATACATATGGAACATCTACATTATACTTTCTTTCACTTATATAAATAAAAGCTCCATTATCTACTGCTTCTTTTAAATATTCATCTTTAAAAGTAACTCCTTTTACTACAAATAATGTATCTTCTTCTATTTCTTTAGAATTAAATGAAACAAGATTTACTTCTTTATTCATTATTTTCTCACAGTTTACTATTTCTTCAACCAAATTTTCATCTTGTAATAATTCTATATATTCTTTTACAGTGTATTTATTCATATCAATATCTCCTTTTAACAATATCGATTATACACTATATATATATCAAAATCAAGATAGAGTACATATACACAAATCCACAATTTTATTATATCCATACACAAAAATTCACAAAAAATCAGTAGCATATAATGCTACTGATTCTTTTTTAGTTTGCTATCAATTTTTGCTTTCTTTTCTTCTAGTTTTTCTAAAATACTCATATCTGAAATATTCAAATTATTACCTATTCCTAAACCGATTTCAATTACTGGCTTTCTTTTTCCACCATGATAGTCACTTCCTACTGTTGGCACAAGATCATATTTATCACAAAGCTCTAGTAATTCTTCTCTTGTTTTAGTACCGTTGTTAGGATTATACACCTCTATTCCACATAAACCATATTTTACTAGTTTCTTTATAAAAACCTCCTCATTCTTTTTGTCAAATCTTAAGCTCTTTGGATGTGCTAATACAGGAACTCCTCCAAATTCCCTAATCTTTTTTACTAGCTGAATAGGTGTTAGTTTTTTCCTTTGAACATAGCTCTTTCCTCCATGGTCTAAGTATTTACCATATGCTTCTTGAGATGATTTTGCATATCCTAACTTTTTTAAAGTTATAGCGATATCAAAACGACCTATACTTTTTTTATCTCTAGCATTTTCAATTACATCTTCTAACGTAATATTAATACCTTGTCTATTTAGCAAAGAGATTGTCTTATTTGTACATGCATATCTTTCTAATTCATACATATCTAACAGTTTACAGATATCCTTTGAAACAAAATACCCTAAGATATGACATACATGTTTTCTATTGTCTTCTTTTATATATTTAGACATATCAGCACCTATCTCTATGCCAGGAATAATAGTAATATCGTCTCCTGCTATTTCACAAGCTATTTTATACGAAGATAAATTGTAATGTTCTGTTAAAGATAAAACTCCAACATTATTTTTTATGGCTTTATTTATAACTTCCGAAATGGTGTCAAATCCATCAGAAAAGTCAGTATGAACATGTAAATCTATAAATTTACCATTCATTTCAACCACACTCCTTATTAAATTGTGCATAAATTAATATTGCTCAAGCTCATACTATCATATAAAAAAATAAAAGTCAATAAAAAAGCTCAGAATAAAATTCTGAACTCTTTTATATGTTTAAAATATAATTTTGTTGAGACTATAATATTACATCTCCGTTTTCGTTTGCATTAGAAGCTTCATCCATTATACCTGCAGCATAAGATTCTTTTATTATACTATCTATTTTATTTTCTAATAGTTCTTTATCTTGATTTTCAGCAAGAACCATTTCACTTAATAAAATATTTTTTGATGTTGCAAGCATTTTCTTCTCACCAATAGAAAGGCCTCTTTCCATATGTCTATGAGAAAGCTCTCTTACAACTTCAGCTACTTCTAATATGTTACCTGATTTAATCTTTTCTACGTTAAGATTGTATCTCTTACTCCAATTAACATCATGAATGTAAGGATCTTTAGGTTTTTCTAGAACTTCAAATACTTTATCTGCTTCTGATCTTTCTGAAACTTCTCTAACACCTATATCGTCTACTTTGTTAGTTGGAACCATTAATTTCATTCCACCGATAGGCATTTTGATTATATAGTAATCATCAACATTTCCAAGCATTTCCTTTTCTTCGATTGATTCGATTGTACCAGCTCCATGCATTGGATAAACTACTTTGTCTCCTACACTAAACACTAAACATTCCCCCTTCTTTTTATCTTAAATCTAAGTAATACACCTATATTATACCACAATTTTAGTAAAAAGTAAAGGAAATGAAGTTCAATTTTATGTCAAAAAGTTTAATTTCCACCAAATCTACGGTTCCTTTTTATGTATTCTTCTACTGCTTTATCAAATTGATTTTCGTCAAAATCTGGCCACATGACATCTTTAGGAAAATATAGTTCTGAGTATGTTGACTGCCAAGTTAGAAAATTACTTAGCCTATACTCATTACTTGTTCTAATTATTAAATCTGGATCAGGTATATCTTTTGTGTAAAGATATGAAGAAATAGTTTCTTTTGTTATATCTTCTTTTTTTAATTTATTATTGGATACATCTTCGACTATATCTTTAACAGCTTTTAATATTTCATCTCTACCGCCATAATTTAAACAAATTCCAAATACCATCTTTTTATTATCTTTTGTTTTTTCTTCTAGCTTTAAAATATTGTTTTGTATCTTTTTATTTAATTTTGTTATATCGCCATATACTTTTAATCTAATTTCTCTTTTTTCATCGCCATTTAATAAATCATCTGTAAATTTTTCTAATAACTTCATAAGAAGTGTTACTTCTGTTGTATCTCTTTTCCAATTTTCAGTTGAAAAAGCATATACAGTTAAATATTTTAAATCACAATCATAAGCATATTTGACAATTTTTTTAACAGCTTCAGCACCTGCTCTATGTCCATCATTTGGTGCTAGTCCTCTTGCTTTTGCCCATCTTCTGTTTCCATCTAATATAATAGCTATATGATTTGGTCCTCTTTCATCTATTTTCATATGTTACCTCACTATATATCAAAAAAATATGTAGCTTCTAAATCTGCTTCATGCATAAGTAAAGCTAATGGATATTTTTTAAAAGCCTGTCCTATTGTCTGATATAATTCTTTTGGCTCTGTAAATCCCATATGCCAACGAATACAATATTTTTCCTCACTAGTTAACTTTATATATTCTGTAAGCATCATTACAGATTTTTCTCCATGTCCATATGGAATAGTATCATCTACTGTATAATATGGCACTTTTTCCCATACTCCAGCTTCATTTTTTACATTTCTAAAATCTACTTTATAATAGTTAACTTTGCATATATCATGAAGTAAAGCTATTATTTTTAAACTATCTTCAGATACATTTATTTCTATAGGAGAACTTTTAACTTTATTACATAGTATTTCATAAACTTTCATACTATGCTCAAGTAATCCTCCATCATAATCTCCATGAAATCTTGTACTTGCTGGTGCAGTATAAAAGTCTGTTTTTTCAATAAAATTAATAAGGTTATCTATTCCTTCTCTATTTGTACTTCTTAAAAGTTGCAAAAATTCCTCTTTCATATTCCCTCCTATTAACGTTCTCTATCTTTTATATATAGAGCTAAATTTAATAAAAACTCTGATTTATCTCCAAATACACGTATACTAGACATTGCGTCATTTATAACATCATCTAACATTTCTTGAGCTCTTTCAAGTCCATATTTTGTAACATAAGTTGCCTTATTCATTTCCCTATCATTACCTACTGGTTTTCCTGTTTTTTTACTATCTCCTATTTCAGATAAAATATCATCTTTTATTTGAAAAGCTAGTCCTATATTTTCTGCAAAATTAGTTAATACCTGTAATTCTTGATTAGTAGCTCCACCAAGTAAAGCACCAATTCTAACTGATTCTTTTATTAAAGCACCAGTTTTATTTCTGTGCATATATTCAAGTTGCTCTAATGTTAAAATTTCTCCAGAGCTAACAGTATCATAATATTCTCCTGCAATCATTCTATCTTTAGCTTTTACAAATTCATTTAAAGCCATAATTTTCATACTAATAGCCTTTATATCTAATTCATCTCTTAAATCGTCTGTAATAACTACATTGGAATAATTAAATAATGCATCTCCTGCTAAAAGAGCTGTACATTCATCATACATTTTATGATTTGTAGGCTTGCCATGTCTAAAATCATCATTATCTATACATGGCATATCATCATGAATTAAACTAGCATTATGCACCATTTCCATACCTATAGCAAAAGGCAAACATTTTTCATAATCATCTTTAAATAATTTATATGTAGCAAACATTAATATAGGTCTTACTCTTTTTCCACCTGCTAAAAGACTATATCTCATAGATTCTCTAAGTCTTTTTTCATATGGATTTTCTTCATTAAAATATTCATTTAATTTATCATCAATATAATTTTGATAATTTTTCATTTCTTCTTTAAAGTTCATTTTTCCTCCCTCAACAAGTTATTTATTACTTGTCTTATTACATATAATTTTCCTCTTTCGACATTATATTTATTATACCATATTTTTTATAATCTTCAATTTTATTATCTAAAAAAGTAGATATAAATAAAAAAGAAGTGAACCTTTTAAGTTCACTTCAATTTTTTTATCTATTTTTCATTAGTTAAAATTACTCTGTTAATTCTATGTAGTCTAATTTTTTTCTTTTTTTCATCAACTTTATC
The DNA here is from genome assembly GCA_947627255.1 of uncultured Clostridia bacterium. Classification (GTDB taxonomy): domain Bacteria; phylum Bacillota; class Clostridia; order TANB77; family CAG-465; genus CAG-465. The sequence continues at coordinate 19,546 of CANQVI010000011.1, forward strand.
ATCATTTGTACTTACAGACATTTTTCTTAAATAATGCATTGTACTATCCATTGTTGTAACAGCACTTTTTATTGTATCAGTAATTCTAACTTTTTTGAAATTGCTAATTGTATCTACTTTTTTCTTATTTGTTATTTCAGTTAGCTTTTGACTAATTTGTTTCATAACTTCTGTTTCTTTTTGAGAAATATCTGTACTTTCTTCTTCGTTAACTTTATATAAATTTTCTGCAATATTATTTACTTTAATATTCTCTATTTTCTTTTCTTCTTTTTCTACTTTTACTGGTACTTCAATTTCCTCTTTATTAATCTCTGGTTCTTCATAAGTTTCTGTCTCTATAGGAATTTCCTCTTTTGGTAATTCTTCAGATGTTTGTTCTTCTTCAATAATAGTAATTTCTTCTGACATTTTTATATCTTGTAATAAGAAGATGTCTTCATATACATTTTTGTTTGCATTATATACTTGAATTATTTTACTACTAAAATCTTGGACATATCCATCTGGAATATATGCTATTTTATATTGATATAATCCATAAGGAACATTGCTTAGTATTATTTTACCATTCTCATCACTTTCTAATGCTAAGTTTGTATTACTAAATAGCTCTAGTTCTCTAACATCACACCACTCATCATTATAATTATAATACAATTCTAATTTAACACCTGGTAATGGATCATCTGTTTCATAGTTAGCAGTTTCCATATCTTCTGTAGAAAATATATCAAATTCTATTCTACCATCATTCATTATTTCTTCACTTGCAAACACATTACTAAATAAGCTAAAGCACATAATTAAATTAAATAATACTATACTACACCTTCTCATTTTTCTCACCTCTTCATACTTATATTATACCACATTTTTAGAATTATGTTAAGTTCTTATGAATATTGAAGCACTGAAAAATAGCTATTTTGATGTGTTTTTATTTACTTAGGTATTTTACAATATTTAAAATTATGTAATCTATTTTGCATTATTTAATTAATTTTACTTATTTTCTAAAATTTTAAAAATGTAAAATTAATGTTCTAAAGCAGTAATATTACATTTTTGTTACAAAAAATCCCTTATAGGGATTTTTAATTATATATTATATAATTTTAAAATATTTTGTTCTTGTAATCTCTTTAATGACTGATTTATTATTTTTGCACGTCTTTCTCCTATTCCATCTACATCATCAAGTTGCGATACTGTCGCATTACATACCATTTGTAAACTTCCAAATGATTCTATTATTTTTTCTATAACACTAGTAGGCATTTTAGGAATTTTATTTAAAACTCTATAGCCTCTTGGAGAAACATTTCTATCTAAAAGTTCAGTTGTGCTATCAGAATCATAGCCTAATATTTTTATTATTTTTTCAGAATCAATGAGTCCTTTTCTATCCATTTTTCTTATTTCTTCTAATATAGTATCTTCATTTCTTCTAGATTTCTTTTTTGATTGTACCATATAATCTTGTATAATTTGTTTTTCTTCTTGTTCAACATTATCTATTAGTTCTAATAGCTGTATATTAATTAGTCTACCTTCATTTCCAAGCTCTACTATTGTTCTTTCGACTTCCGCTTTCATTCTCATTATCATTTCACTTCTATATATTGCATTTGCAACAAGCTCTAGATATACTATATCATCAAATTCATGTTCTGTAAGAACACTTAACATATGATCAAATACTTTTTTATATTTTTCTAATGTTTCTAGCATTTGTGTTGCTTCCATAATAACTGTTTCTGTATCATTTATAACATACCTATAATCGCCTTTAAAAATAGTTATTATTCCTCTTCTTTGAGATATACATATTACTATCTCATTAGTTTGTTTTGCAACACGTTCTGCTGTTCTATGTCTTGTTCCTGTTTCATTTGTCTTTATCTTGTAATCTGGAATAAGTTGCACATTAGCTCTTAATATTTTCTTTACATCACTACTTACTACAATAGCACCATCCATTTTAGATAATTCATATATACTTGCTGGTGTAAATTCTAAATCTAATTTAAATCCACCATCTACTATATCCATTACTTCTTCACTTTCAGATAATACTATTAAAGCACCTGTTTTGGCTTTTAATATATTATCTAGCCCTTCTCTTAAAGTTGTTCCTGGAGCGACTTTCTTTAATATTTCTACTATTTCTTCTTGACTCAATTTATTACCACCTTTACTTTATTATCATATTAATTGTTTCATCAATAGATGATACTCCTATTAAAGTTGCATCTACTTTTTCTTTTAAATCTTGTATCTGTTTTTTATTTGTATATATTTTTTCATAGCCTAATTTAGAAATTTCCTTTATTCTTTTTTCAAAATTAGTTATATTTCTAATTTCACCAGTAAGCCCTATTTCACCTAAGAATACTGTTTTAGGTGAAATTACTATATTTTTATAACTAGAGACAATAGCCATTGCTACACTTAAATCTACAGCTGGCTCATCTACTTTCATTCCACCTATTATATTTACATATATATCTTGTGTACTTAAATTTAAATTACATCTTTTTTCAAGTACAGCAATAAGCATATTTAACCTATTTAAATCTATACCATTTGCTACCCTTCTTGGCATATTATAATATGAGTGAGTTGTTAAAGCCTGTACTTCCATTAATATAGTTGATGTACCTTCAACTGTTGCAGCAATAGCAGTTCCAGGTAAATTTTTATCTGATTTAGTTAAAAATATATCTGACATATTTTTAACTTCTACCATTCCCTCATCTTTCATATCAAAAATACCTATTTCATTTGTAGAGCCAAATCTATTCTTTACACCTCTAACTATTCTATGACTTAAAAATCTTTCGCCTTCTATATATATAACTGTATCTACCATATGCTCTAAAATTCTTGGTCCAGCTATTACTCCGTCTTTTGTTACATGCCCTATAACTATTGTAGTAATTCCATTTCTTTTAGATAAATACATTAGTCTTGCTGTTACTTCTTTTACTTGTGAAATACTACCAGGAGTAGAACTAATTTGTTCATCATACATAGTTTGAATAGAATCTATAATACAGAATTTAGGCTTAACACTTTCGATTTTTTCTTCAATATTAGATATATTAGTTTCATTTAAAAATAGTATATTTTCAGAGTTTACTTTTAATCTATCAGCTCTTAATTTGACTTGAGTTTCAGATTCTTCACCAGAAATATATAATACTTTTCCAATCTCAGAAAGTTTTGAACAAACCTGCATAATTAAAGTAGATTTTCCAATACCTGGCTCTCCACCTATTAAATTTAATGAACCCTGAACAATACCGCCACCAAATACCCTATTTAATTCTTCATATCCAGTATTTAGTCTTATTTCTTTTGTTACTACGATATCATTTAATTTTTTAACATCACTATTTTGTGAAAAAGTAGATGAATATCCATTTTGATTTTTAGTTGTTTTTTTATTTACTTTTTCTTCTACAAAACTATTCCAGCTATTACAACCTGGACACTTTCCAAGCCATTTTGCTGACTCATATCCACATTCTTTACAAAAAAATACAGTATTTGTTGCCATATATTCCTCCTAGAGTATTAACTATTTTAATACCTTTTTATTATATCATTTTTAAGTTGATTTAACAAGAAAAAAGCACGATATACGTGCTTTTTATCTTAGTTTAATTCATTTAAATATTGATTATATTTTGTTACTAACTCATCTGTACTAAATACTATATTTTTTCCTTGTATTTCCCAATCGTTTTGGTTCTCTTTTAAGAAATCTAGTATTTCATTACTTTTATTTAACATACTGATTAAATCATCTATAGCCTCAGATGCTTCATTTTCAGTTTCACTTGTATCAGATGTTGCTAGTTCTTCATATACCTTTTTATATTTATTTTTAACATTTTTTGCTTCTATATAAGTCATTATTTTTTCATTAGTTGTTAATTCTTCTACTCTAGATTTTATAGTTTCTAGTTGTGCTACTTTAGTTGCAATATATTCCTTTGTTGCAACAAAATCTGGTCCATCAGAAGCATAATTATCTGCAGATAATATTTCAGTTAATTCTTCCTCTTGTGATATTTGTACCATTTCATCTACCACATTCATAACGTCACTTAAATATTCTTTTAATGCATCTTCAACAGGTAGATATTCTCCACTTGTTACTCTTGAATCAAGTTTTGCTTTAATTTCATCCATATTCATAGAAGAAGTTAGCTCATTTATTTCATTTAATTCATCTACTAATGCATTTTTTTGTTTATTATTATTTACTGCATTCACTATAGATATAGCTGAAACTACTAATACAGCAACTACAACAAGGCTAATTGCTATAAAAATTATTTTTTTCTTATTCATTTTTCATACCTCCATTAACGTCATTATACAATATTTTTCAATACAAATCTACATTATTTTAATATTTTTGCTAACTTATTCTATAATGCCCAATTATTTCATTTGTGTAAAATCCTAATACATCTTCTTCATAATTCTTTTGAAATGGATTTGCATGATGGATTAAATATGGTATTCCATCATTATTCCTTTTATCTGATACTATACCAATATGAGTTTTAAATACCACAATATCTCCACCTTGCCAATTTTCTATATCATTTAAATCTAAGGTTAAAGATATAGCATTTCTTTTAAAATATACACTTAGGTTTCTTACTCTTCTAAAATCTATATTTATATCTACCTTTCCTATATTATATTCCTCTTTATTCGCAATAATATCTTCATTTACAAGTTTCATTAAGTCATATCCTGAATTTAACATAGCATATGCTACAACATCTGTGCATACTCCATATTCATCATTTGTATATCCAGAAGTATAATATTTACTTTTATATATTGGTTTTTTGCTTATATATTCTCTTGCATTATTTAAAATATCTGTTTGATCATCTATACCATCGCTGTCCATATCTATATTACTAATATACTGTGGTATATCATATTTAACAGGTACATTTATATTTTTTACTAGATTAAAAATATAATATATTGTAATTGCGATTATACAAAAATATATAACATATTTAAAAACATTTTTTAACATATATTATTCTCCTTAGCTTATATCATTCCAATTACTATTTATATATTGAGTTAAGGCCATGATAAATGCCTCTTTAGTTAGGTCAATTCTATCAATTACATTTTTAGTTAAAAAACTTATTCCACCTTTACTACTTCTTAAATCCGTAGCATTAAAAATTCTATCCATTACTTTTCCTAAATCTTTAGTAATTATTTCATCTACATATTTATCTGGAACAGGAAAAGCAGGGCTTGTACCAAAACTCTCATATCCATTTTTGTCTTTTATTACTGCTATATTTATTATTACCCATTTTCCAAGTAAATTAGTAATACCAGATTCAATGCCTAAAAAATATTCTGCATCAATATTGTTTTCCTTAGCATATTCAATTAAATTATTTACCCTATTTCTAGCACCTTCATAAATTTCATTATTTACTGGCTCATCACTAACATCTGAAGATACTGGTATGCCAGTTACATCTACATCTTCAAAATATGTAGAAAAAGCTCTTTTTGCTCCTTCAATTTTTCCTGGATTTTTACTACCAATTAAAACTTTCATACTTCCTCCTTATTACTAATAACTTTTTCTAAGAATATTTTATTATCAAAAGCACCTCTTTTTAGACTTTTATTATTAGAGATATTAATAACATCGTCTAAAGTAGCATTTTCAAGTTTTGCCAAGTATTTTATAACTTCCAGCATATCTGCAAGTTCTTCAACACGCTCTTTTCCACTTGATTTTAGTACTTCATTATACTCCTCGTTTAATTTTCTTTCTAAAGCCTCTTTATATTCTTCATCATTTAAAATTCTAGTTATAGGCTTTTCATTATTTGATAGTATTATATCTGGTATTTTATCTCTAACTAATTTATTATATAATTTCTCCATAGTTTACCTCTCAATTCATATATATTATACCATATTTATATATGTGGTACTATATATTTAAAATTATTCATTAACTTTATTAATGATTGATTTTCATATATTTTTTAATTGTTATTAAAAATAATAATTGTAAATATATAATTATCATAATTCGATAAAATAATATAATAAACTTCTACCAGTTAAACTATCTAATGATTTTCTATAAATAGAAAGACAAGAAAAATAGTTTCTTGTCTTTTTACATCAAAAATATAAATAATTATTGATAAATATTGTCATCAATTAATAATCTTTTAGAAATATTATTTGCTATTAAATCATATATATCATATTCTTTTATTATTTTTATAACTTCTTCTCTATTTGCTTCTTTCCATAGATATATACTAGCAATATCTGCTTCTACTTCATTATAATATACATCAGGTATATCTTTTTTTTCTTCTATTGTATCTTTTATAATTTTTAATATATTTCTTAATGCAATTACATAGGCTCTATCTTCACTATAATGTGCATCAATACCAAATTTTTTCAATATATTATCATATCGTTTTAATAAATTTTCTTGCTTTTGAATTATATCTTTTACAATAGCAATTTCTTTTTCTTGTTCATCTATGATTTCAGTGAGTTCTCTTTTTCTCATTTCAACATAATTATTATATGCAGGACTATCTGTAGTCTTAATATATGCATTTTCTTCTTTCTTTTTTAAAAACATAATACTCTTACTCCTTATATTTATTATTTAAAGCAATCTCATTAAATTGTAATTCTGCTTTTTTAAGTTTATCATTGTTGTAATTTAATTGTTCATTATATGCTAAAAGCATTTCTTTATTAGTATTATTTTTTTCTTCAAGAGTTTTAACCTCATTTTTTTCTTTATTTAATAATTGAATTTTTTCATATGCTGGTTTTATTATATCATATCCTGCATATTTTTTTCAATAAAATTTCTATGTTCGTAATATTGGTATACTACTATTTTTTGTTTGAATATCAATATATGTTTAGTCAGTGATATTATTTTTTCTACTACCACCATTTTGTCGGAGCCAACAAAATGGTTTTAAATACTTTGCTAAGCTACTTTGAATTATCTTTTAGACCTTTTTGGTTTTCTTTTTCTAACTGTTTCAAACTTTTTTCAGGTGTAGGCATTTCTTCTGGCATAGTTCCTCCATTTTTAGCAATTACTTCTCTTATATTTTTACCAATATTGTAATGAGTTTTATTAGCTTCATTTTCAGTTTGTATGTTATCTTTTTTTAATTTTTGTTCTGTTTGAGAAATTCTAAATAAATTTGCAATAAGTTCATCACTTCCCATATTGTCTAGTATGTCTTCTCTATATCTTAATCCTTTTCTTTTAGCAATATCATCGGCTGTTTCTCCATTATATAAACCTTTATATCCGCTATTATGAAACTTATCAAAATTTTTTACCCCTGCATTTTTAGCTGCTTGATTAAGTGAATAATTTCCTTTTCTTGCCAAATCTCTTTGATAAAATCTTTTTTCATCTTCTGTCAATTCGCAATACTCTTTTTCAGTAAGTTCTTGTTTCCTTGTTTGAATAGCAAAATACGTTTGAGCTAGTGCTATTACTTTTTTTCTACTATCACCATTTTGTGCTATTAAATAACAAGCATAACGATTTAGCATATAATCTTCAATAAGTTCCTCTTTTCCTTTTCCTGATATTATTGGCTTACTAACATCAGTAAAGCAATAATTTGTTGATATTTCGCTATTCTTACATGATATCATTGCCTTTTCAATAATCTTTTTAAAATTTTGCCATTTAGAATACCCCAAAACTTTTTGTAATTCTCTTGCATACCAAAACTCAGTGCCATCTCCATCTACATGTTTTATACCTTCAAAGGTATCATTAGTATAATTTTCTAATTCATTCATTTAACATCTCTCCCTTCTTCCATAAAAATTATATAGTAGAACATTTGTTCTGTAAATACTAAAATTTATTTTTTTTATACTTTTCATCGCATTTTTCGACAATTATTTTTTAAATAATTGAAGTTTACTAATAACAAAAAAATAGACGGGATTAACCGTCTTATATGGTGGAGATGGTGAGAGTCGAACTCACGTCCGAAAATTCATCTATACTAATTTCTCCGAGTGCAGTAAATGTTAAATTAATATTATCCTACTACAACATTTACAAAAAAATAAGATAATATGATTGTAAATTACCCTCTTTCCTACAATCGTTAAAAAGATTTGTTAGCTAGATATTATGAAGTCTTTATACATTTTCTAGCAAAACATATAAAAACCGGCGCTATAAATTAAGCAGCCATTGCAAATTGTCTATCTGCGTTTAATTTTAATTTCTCGTTTTTATAGTGGCCAACGAGAATCCACTACTCGCTTATAGTATTTCAAAATATCCGTCGAAACCTTACATCCCCATATGTATATTATACCATATATATGTGTAAATAGAAAGTTTTAGTTGACAAATACTTAGAATTATTATATAATATTATCAGTTTTATGTATACTACTGAATCTAAAGATTAATATTATTAGGAGGTGTTTCTATGAAGAATAGAAAATTAAAAAAAGTGAGAAATTTAAATATCACACTAAGGAACTTTTTATCTTACATGTTGGATAATGTAGATAATTTCTCAAATGAGTTGTCTAAGGAATATTCTGAATCAGAAAGAAGGGATTTTGTATATAACTGCACAGTTAATACTATATCTGAATTCTTAAATAACGGAAAAACATATATAATACCTAAAATTGCAACTGTTAGAATTCAACAATTATTCCAAGAAAACTTCAAACTAAGACAATTTTACACACCAGAGCAAATACTTTATGTTTCAAAATTAACTAAAAATATTATAATGATGTTTGAAAGTTTAAGACTACCTCTTGACAATAAAGATAAAAATGATGTTATGGCTCAAACCAATAAATTAATTGCAAGTACTATTTAGTACTTGTTTTTCTTTTTTATGTATTATATAATTTAGTAAAATTTATATTAACTTAAAAATTAATATATTTTAAGGAGGGATGATATATGAATATAAGTCAAAAGTTTAAAAAAGAAGTGCTATTTGAAGCACTTAAAATGACTATTGCAACTATATCAATTTTAATTGAAGAAGGTTGTAAAGATAATGCAAGACTTGCTGTATATACTAACTACTACTGCTCTATCGCATTAAAATCTTTTTATACTTTCAATAATGAAGACAAAAATTATTCTAAAAAAGACATTGCAATAAAAAAATATCACCAAATATATATGGACAATTTTGCTAAAGCAACACAAGATTCTTCAGACCTTAATTTATACTTTAAGTTTAATGATGAATATATGAATTTGTCATCTGATGAAAAATTAATCATTGTATCATTTTTAACTTTATCTAGCTTCTATTCTACTAAAAGTATAAACAAAGTTAAAAATATTTTAAGGACATATATTTTTAAATTAAAAAATTGTATTAAAAATTCAGGAAAATATTACTCATCATTCGATATTAGCAAATATGACCTTTTTCAAGTAAAATGTATATTATTTAATTTCTTAATAGAAAATAGCTAAAAACGGCTTTTTTGCCGTTTTTTTCATATAAAAAAAGAGATTAGCTAACTAATCTCTTTTAATCTAATTAAATATTATTGCATTTCAGCAACTGCACCAGCAGCTTTTAAAGCTTCAACTAATTTTTCAGCTTCTTCTTTTGGCATGTTTTCTTTAACTGTCTTTGGAGCTGCGTCAACTAAATCTTTAGCTTCTTTTAATCCTAATCCTGTAGCTTCTCTAACTGCTTTAATAACAGCAATTTTAGTTGCTCCAGCATCTTTTAATACAACGTTAAATTCAGTTTTTTCATCAGCAGCTGCACCACCAGCAACTGGACCAGCAGCAACAACAGCAGCTGCAGCACTTACTCCAAATTTTTCTTCGATAGCTTTAACTAAATCAGCTAATTCGATAACTGTTAATTTTTCAATTTCTTCTACTAATTTTTCTATTTTTTCCATTTTAAATTCCTCCCTAAATATATTTAAATTTATTTTTTTTAATAGAATTGTTAATTAAGCATTTTCTGCTTGTTTTTCTCTTGCTTGATCAAGAACAACTGCAAGGTTACGAATGTTTCCAAGTAATGCAGATGCAAGCATAGAGTATAATGTTTCTTTTGATGGTAAAGATGCAAGTTTTTTAACTTCTTTAACATCAATTAGTTTTCCATCCATTACACCATTTTTAATTGTATAAAATTCATGGTCTTTAGCATAATCGCATACTACTTTAGCAGGTGCAACATAATCGTCATAACCAATAACAACTGCTGTTGGTCCTTCTAAAGTTTCTAATCCTTCAATTCCAGCAGCTTTTGCAGCATATAGAATTGTTGAATTTTTTACTACGCAGTATTCATTACCATCAGCTCTAACTTGAGCACGTAGTTTTGTATCATCATCAACTGTAATACCTCTGTATTCAGTTAAAATGATCATTTTAGCTTTTTTAAATTTTTCAGAAAGTTCTTCTACTTTTGCTTTCTTTTGGTTTAATACTTTCTCACTTGGCACTTTTTTGACACCTCCTTAAATTCAAAAAAAGTTTTTGCCAGACACTTACGAGATTTTTAAGTGTCTAACAAAAACTTAAGTTCCGTTATCCTATTTAAAAACCTCGGTAAGATTTATGGAATTTATCCACTTACTGTCTTGGGTTAATTTTAATACCTACGCCCATTGTTGTTGATATAGCAATAGATTTTAAATATGTTCCTTTTGCTGCGGCAGGTTTTGCCTTAACAATAGCGTTTAATAAAGCATCATAGTTTTGAAGTAATTTTTCAGCTCCAAAAGATACTTTACCAATTGGGCAGTGAATTATATTAGTTTTATCTAATCTATATTCGATTTTACCAGCTTTAATTTCAGATACTGCTTTAGTAACATCCATAGTTACAGTACCAGATTTTGGATTTGGCATTAATCCTTTTGGTCCTAATAGCTTAGCTATTCTTCCTAAAGAAGCCATCATATCTGGAGTAGCAACTACTACATCATAATCAAACCAGTTTTCTCTTTGGATTTTTTGAATCATATCATCATCTCCAACGAAATCTGCACCAGCTTCTCTAGCAGCGTCAGCTTTATCGCCTTTAGCAAGAACTAAAACTTTTTTAGATTTACCAGTACCATTTGGAAGTACGATAACACCTCTAACTTGTTGATCAGCTTGTTTAGAGTCAACACCAAGTTTTACATGCATTTCTACTGTTTCATCGAATTTAGCTTTAGGCATTTTTAAAGCAAGATTCATAGCTTCTTTTGCATCGTATAATTTTCCTGCTTCAACTAACTTGTTAGCTTCGTCCATTCTTTTACTCATTCTTTTTCCCTCCTTTGGTTTTAGCGAACATTAAATGTTCTCCCACAATTAATCTTCAACAACGATCCCCATTGATCTAGCTGTACCTTTAACCATAGATACTGCAGAATCTAGTGATGATGCGTTAAGATCTTTCATTTTTATTTTTGCAATTTCTTCTGCTTGAGCTCTTTTAATAGTAGCAACTTTATCTTTATGAGGTTTTGCTGAACCTTTTTGAATTTTAGCTGCTTGTTTTAATAAAACTGCTGCAGGTGGAGTTTTTAAAACATATTCAAATGTTTTATCTGCATAAACTGTTAAAATTACTGGGAATATCATTCCAGCATCTTTTGCAGTCTTTTCATTGAAATCCTTACAAAATTGCATTATATTTATTCCAGTTGGTCCTAATGCTGGTCCTACTGGTGGTGCTGGATTAGCTTTACCAGCTTCAATTTGTAGTTTTACAACATGTGTTACTTTCTTTTCTGCCATCATTTTCACCCCCTTAAGCATAGGTTATATATAAATATATTGTATAAATATACTTAAAACAAATTATATTTTTTGAATTTGGTGAAATTCCAAATCAACTGTTGTTTCTCTTCCAAACATAGAAACTTTAACTTTAACTCTCTTTTTATCTTTAAATATTTCTTCGATAACAGCTGGATAATTGTAGAAAGGTTCTGTTGTTATTCTAACGCTGTCTCCAACTTCGAAATCTAAGTTAATTATATCTTCTATGCCAAGAGATTGCATATCTTTTTCTGTAAGTGGTAGTGGTTTATCTCCTACACCTACAAAGTTGAAAACACCCTTTATGTTTTTTACAACATACCATGTTTCATCAGTCATTATCATTTTTACAAGAACATATCCTGGAAAAACTTTTTTGATAGAAGACTTTTGTTTTCCATCCTTTATTTCAATTTCTTCTTCCATTGGAATTATTATTTCTTGTATCTTATCTTGTATGCCTTTATTTTCAACAATTTTTTCTAGAGTTGCTTTTACTTTATTCTCATATCCAGAATAAGTGTATACAACATACCAACGTGCTGATGAATCAGTAGCTAAATCATTCTCCACAACATTCAACTCCTTCTCTTAAAATTATCTTTATAAATAAAAGAACTTATATTACTAGCCTATTTTTGTTTGTATGAAATTCCAGATATTTGTATCTGCAAATTCAAGTATCATATCAAAGCCTAATATTATAACTGAAAATACAACTACTAATAATACTACCATAGCTGTATTCTTAAATAATTGTTCTTTTGTTGGCCATACTACTTTTTTTAATTCGCTTTTTACACCTTTAATAAATCCCTTTGCCATCACAATTCACTCCTCAATAAAACTATTTTGTTTCTTTGTGTACTGTATGTTTTCCACAGAATTTACAGAATTTTCTTTCTTCAATTCTGTCAGGATTATTTCTTTTATTTTTCTGTGTTTCATAATTTCTTTGTTTGCATTCTGTACACGCCATTGTTATATTTTCTCTCATTTATAAATACACCTCCACGCAATCTAACTCATGTATGCTTAGCTATTTTATCATAATATAAAGTCAAAGTCAATAAAAAAAACTATTTTTGTAAAAAAAGATTACTATTTTAGCTTAAAATTCGACACTAAGTCTACATATATAATTATTTCAAACATAAAAAGATAAATAATTTCTTATTTATCTTTTAACTTATTATACTTCCTAGTATTCCAAATGATACAAACATCATTATTATACTTGCAAGAAAAACACCTAGAAGAATTGCAAGTAAAGCCTTTTTCTTATCCATTCCTAATAGTGCTGCAAGCATACTTCCTGTCCACGCACCAGTTCCTGGAAGTGGAATTCCTACAAATAGTAATAATCCTATAAACTCTCCTTTTTCTAAAGCATCTTTTTTACTTAATGCTTTATTTTCTAGTTTTTCTACAATTTTTGCTAATCCTTTTCTTTTCTTTAACCAATTAAATATAGGAGTTATTAACCATAATATAAATGGTATTGGAAGTATATTACCTATAATTGCTATTATATAGCTTGTAATTGGGCTTAATTTTAATAATGCAGCTGCTATTAGCCCACCTCTAAGCTCCAATATTGGAAGACATGATATTATAAAAACTAATATTTCTTTTCCAAAGGCAATATTTTGTAATCCACTAAATGCTCCTATTATACTATTTACTATACTTTCTACCATATTTTTATCCTTTCAAACATTATAATTATAATATAAAAAACGTATTATTTCAATATTATATTAATTTTTCTCTAATATTATAGAATAAATGTTGCTGTATAATTCCAGCATCATTACCAAAATTTTTAGTAGCATATTCTAGTATTTCTTTTTTACTTACGTCTTCTCCATTAAAATATAACTTTTTCATAACTCTTTCTACCCAAACATCAATAGGGAAAACTTCTTGTCGTGAACAAGAAAAAAGTAAAATACAATCTGCAACTTTAGGACCTATTCCCATAAGTGAAAGTAGACTTTTTCTAAGTTCTTTTGTCTCAATATCTTCAATATTATCTATAACAAACTTCTTTTCATTAATAGCTTTTACAGTATTAAAAATATATTTATCTCTAAATCCTACTCCACATTTTCTATATTCCTCAATACTAACATCTTTTAATTGCTCAGGTGTTGGGAACAAATAATATTCTTTATCATTAAAAATTACTTTTTGACCAAATCTTCTAGAAATTTCTTCTACTGATTTTGAAATTCTTGGTATATTGTTATTAGCAGATATTATATATGAAATTATTGTTTCAAAAAAATCTTGATTTAAATGTCTAAGTCCACTTGTATTTTTTAATGCTTTTTCTACATATTTATCTACTTTTGATATTCTATTTTCTATAGCTTCATAATCATTATCTAGTCCAAAATATTTGTTTATTGCCTCTTTAATTTCTTCTTCCTTATTACTTTCTACATATATATAATCGCCATCTTGTCTAATTTTTATTACTCTATCTTTTATTACACCAATATAATAATCATCTTCTTTTTTCCATCTAAAACATTGTCCACATTCTAATGTATATTTTAAATTAAAACATTTTACTTTCATTTTTAATTCTTTCATAATTCCACCTCAAAAAGCACTAAAATTATATCATTTTTTACAATTATAGGCAATATATTTATATTGTAAATTATAATTGATATAACTTTACAGAATTTGCTTTTTATTGTATAATAATTTTATGACACTAAATATTACTTTTTAGCATAAGGGGGAAATTATGGGCAAAGTATTAAAAGTAGTTGGAAAATTCATAATAGGGAATTTATATAGAGTAAAAGAATATAATAAACCTGATTTAACAAATGGTTCATATATTCTATGCCCTAATCATGTTAGTGATGCTGATGGTCCAGTTATGTGGACACATAATCAAAATATAAGAATTCTTGCAAAAAAAGAATGTTTTGAGCATAAATTTATGGCTGTATTTCTTAATATGATTGACGTAGTAAAAGTCGATAGAGATAGCCATAATGGCGCAGAACTATTACAAGCTATAGACTATTTTAAAGATGGAAAAAACAAATTATTTATGCTCTTTCCACAAGGAACTATATCTGATATAAATAAAAACAAATTAACAAGAATTAAATCTGGTGCATTTTTCATTTCAGCTAAAACAAACGTACCTATTATACCTGTATTTTTAGAGCAACCTAGACCATTTAAAAGAACTAGAGTTGTTTATGGTACTCCTATGTATATGGAAGGTACAGTTGTTGATGGAAAAGTAGATAAAAAAGCACTTGAAAAATATAGAATACAATGGCAACAAGAAGTATTTAAACTACAAGATATGGCAGCTAAATTTGAGAATAGACCAGTAAGAGCACCAAAATTAAAGCCAAAGCATCAAAACAACAACGAATAAAAAGTCTTGAATAAAATTCAAGACTTTTTTTAATCTCTTACTACTATATTTTTAAATTTATCCTCTTTTACTATTTTTTTAATTATTTCAGGTTTAATATTTTCTTTTTCAATATCATTTATACTTATAAACTCATACCAATTTCCATCTGAATCATAATTTATAAGTTCTTTTTTATCTCTTTTTATAATCTCATCATTTTCATCTAGCTTTATTCTATATACAAAGAATAGTTCATGATATTTTACATCATTTGAAGTAAAAAAGTTTTCTATTACATTTTGTAATTTTATATCTTTTTTAGAAATATCAAAATGCATTTCTTCTTGTATTTCTCTAATTAAAGTGTTTTTAGTATCTTCTAAAGTCTTTACTCTACCACCTGGTATTACACTATGAGTTGCTTTTTTTCCTTTTTCAATAAGTATATTATTTTTATATTCTAAAATAACACCAACTCTAAAATTAAATTTTACATTGTTTACAAATATTGAAAGATCATTATTATCCATCTTCTCTCTCCTTTTTTAAATATAATAATATTATAACACAGTTAATATAAAAAGCTATCTAATATAGTAAAATTAGTTAAAATATAGTATAATATTGGTTATTGGGAGGTAATTTTATGGAACAATACCTAAATTTTGCAAAAGAAATAGCATATAAAGCTGGAGAAATAATACTTAAATATTTTAATGAAGATAACTATTCAAGCTATAAAGAAGACCAAACTATAGTAACAATAGCAGATAAGAAAATAAATCAATATTTAATAGAAAAAGTAAAAGAAACTTTTCCAACTCATTGTGTAGATGGCGAAGAAGAACAATTTGGAAGGAGCAATTATGTATGGGTATGTGATCCTATTGATGGAACAGCTATGTATGCTAGACATATTCCCGTTGCTGTTTTCTCTTTAGCATTAGTAATAGATGGTGTCTCTAGTGTAGGAGTTGTTTATGACCCATTTAATAAAAATCTATACTCTGCAATAAAAGGAAAAGGAGCATACAAAAACGACAAAAAAATTAATGTTAATGATGTAGAACTTGATGATATGAGAAGTGTATCTCATTTTGATATGTGGCCAAAATCTGAATATAACATTTATGATTCCATAAAAGAGTTATCTAAGAAAACATATTTTGTTGGAATTGGTAGTGTAATTAGAGCTTGTATGTGTGTTGCAAATGGCGATTTTAATTTAGCTGTTTTTCCTGGTACAAAACATAAAAACTGTGATATAGCGGCAGCTAAAGTAATTGTCGAAGAAGCAGGAGGAAAAGTTACAGATTTATTTGGTAATGAACAAAGATATGATAAAAGTATAAATGGAGCTATTATTAGTAATGGTGTTGTACATGATGAAGTACTATCTACATTAAAAAAATATTTAGAGAAAAAATAAAAGCTATGAACTAAATTCATAGTCTTTTTTTATAATTGTAAATAAAAAAATCAATCCAAATGGATTGACTAAAAAAATGGAGCGAGTGTCGTAGTTATCTACAACTCTTTTCCAATAACGAAAGAGTACATATAATCTTCCGTTGTTAGTAATAATATACCACGTTTTAAGTGTTTATGGAATAGATTTTTGTTAATTTTACAATCTTTCGCATAAATTGTAATTTGCTAAATTGTTTGTACCAAAAATAAAATTGCAGTTATAACATATCCTAAACCATATAATAATGAAA
>CANQVI010000012.1 GCA_947627255.1 uncultured Clostridia bacterium
CTTTTTTTAAAACACCATTATTTCTGTTTTGTCAATTTTTCTATAAAAAGAACCCTTTGCTCCATTAGCATCATCAGAAAAAGAATTATATTCTTCAAGCACATAATCTACCACTTTAGGTTTGTTATCTATTAAAACGATTTCTTTTAATACTTCTTTCTCCTTTATTTTATATATAGATTTTTTGCAAAGTGCTATTTTTGCTGATTTTGTGCTAATATCGCATCTTGGGACAATGTATTGATAGTTTTCTGTTATTATATTAATAGGTCCATATTTACCATCAAGTCTTTCAAAAGTATAAGCTGATATTTTCTTCCTTTTTCCAAGCCATACCTTATAACCGAAAATGATGAATTTCCCTAATAATGATTTCACTTTTTTTAATGTTTTCTACAACGCAAAGTTTTGTTTTTAAATCTAGAAAACTCTCGTCTCCCATCTCATAATAATCTATTGCGTGTGGTAATCTCATACGCAACCCCTCCTTTTTATTAAAAAATTTACAAATATTTCTAAACACATACATTATACCATTTATCATGTTTAAAGTCAAATTATGTAAACAAGGTAAAATAAAAAAATATGCTACCTAAGTAGCATATTTTTAAATTACTGTGCTTTTTCCTTAATAGTTTTTCCAGCAAATGTGTAATATCCGCTTGTTAACTCAATTACATTAACAACTTCATCTCTATTTACATAGTCATTTATATTATATTCAAATGTTTGTTTTCCATTTTCTGTACTATATACTTTTATAATGTCTCCATCTTGTATTCCAATGTATTTTTCAACATAGAAAACTTTTACTCCTGGTACCTTTTCTAATATCATATTACCTTTAGCATTTACTACTGAAACTGTTAAAGCAGATTGATCTTCAATAGTAACATAATAGTCATTTGCTATAACATTTTCATTATCTGTAATAGCTATTTCTTTTCCTTTTTCTAATATGACACTTCTTGCTAATTGACCCTCTCCGTCATATTTGCCTATTAATAATGCAAATCCTTTTTGTGAGTAATCACTTATATCAGTAACTACTTTTTTACCTTTAAAGTCATATGCTTCATATTTAGTTGTATCACCTATAACATTTAAAACTATATTTTGTAAATCACTGATACTTGTACCGTTAAATTCGTATCCATCTACTTTTACTTGTTTTTTATTTTCATTTATAATTTTTACTCCATCAGAATCATTAACAATGAAATATACTTTTCCATCATATGCTTCTACTGGATTTACTTTATTTGATTCTTCAAATAACTTGTTAAAGTTAGAATCATATACTGTGTATTTATTTTCTCTAGTACCAGATGTCATTGTTCTTTGTTCTAATACTATGTATTTTTTAAAGTAAACTCTAATATCTGTTGAATAATTTCCAGATGTATCAATTTCTTCTTTTAGTTTACAATTTTTATCATAAAAACTTATTTTTCCATCTGTTTTTAAAACATTGTATGAGAAGTTTACATCATCTTGACCAGCAAATAGTTCTTCTCCTGTTTGTAAGTCAAAATATCTTTTTGCTCCATCAATAGATATGTATATAACAGTATCATATTCTGAATTAAATTTGTTAGAATAAGATATACTGTGTAATGCTGTATCAGTATCCATTAAAGTAGCACCTTTTTCATTTACAAAATAGTATTTTCCATCTTTTTGACATTCAAATACTAGTTCTGTAGCTTCTTGAACAGTTGTAATTGATATGTATTCATATTCTGGGTTTATAATTGTTTTTCCTTTATAATCAATTACACCATATTTACCATCTTTTTCAACTTTATAATATTTTCCGCCAACAACTTGGATAAAATTATCATAAGTTCCATATTTTACTACTTCTTTATTTTTATTATTTATAAGAGCAGCTTGTGTTATTCCATCCTCAGAAACTTTTGTTACAAAAGCTGTATTGAAATAAAAATCACTCATTGTTGAATAATCTTGATATGTCTTTACTTTTCCATCTAAATCAACAAAAGTATATACATTATCTGTAATATTTACTAATTTTTGATATCCAACTAAATCAGTATCTACTGGTTTCTTATTTTTTGAAATATTTTTAATAATTACTACTGCTAAAATTATCAAAACTACTAATATAGCAATTTTAACTATTGGTCTTCTTAATATTTTAGCAAGAGTTATTTTTTCTTTTTTTGCACTTGAATTATTATCCATATTATACCTCTTTTCCATTCTTTAAATTACACGTATATCGTACACTATTTTATTTTATTTGTCAATATTCTTCACAAATACAACTCACTCTATAAGGCAATTTTCACACTGTTAACATCATCTCTATAAACAAGATAATTTTCTGAATTATTAGATACAGTATATATTAATGTTTCTTCAACTATTTCATCTGAATCAATTTCACTATAATAATTAATTATTTGACCATCACTTTTATCTGCAAAAGTTATTTCATTAGTATCTATATTGTATATAAAGAAGTTATTTGGTGATATTTTAACATCATCTTTCATACCTGTTATTTTTACATGTACAGATAGCTTATTTCCATTTAAAGAGACATTATTAATTTGCAAATTAAATTTATCACCAATATTAATTTCATCATTAATCTTATATGAATCAAAAGCATCTATTCTATTTTCAATTAAATCTTTAGATTCTAATTTATCATAATTATTATACGATAATACTAAATTTATAATACATATAATAATAGAAATTACTGATATAATAATTCCTACTATTGATGCTTCCATTTTAGTTTTTTCTTTTTTGTTTTTATTGTAACTAACTAATGATAGAATTATAGTTATTAGTCCAAATACACCACCAATTAAGGATAAAATCTTAGGTGCAAATGAAAGAATAAATGAAATAACTGCTAATACTATTATTATCATAACTTATCCTCCTATTTATATTTTATAATCTCTAAAAACATCATAGTTATCTAATAACCAATTTATTTGATATTTAATAGGATATTTTTCAGAATATAATACATTAGACATTTCTTCTAAATCTTTTTCAAATAGCAATTTATATTTTTCTTTTAAAACATTAATATAGTCATATAAATACCACGTTTTTTCAAATTTTACCTTTTTGTATTTCAACATTTTCTTAAATAATTTTATATAGTATTTAACTAATGTATCCATTGCTTTATTATAATCTTTAGATTTAGTTGACTTCTTTATTTTGTTTTCTAAAGTTTTACTTTTCATATTATCACTATTTCAAATATACCATAAACATAAAAGTTAATCAAGAAAAAAATAGCTCTTACGAGCTATTTTATATTATGCTTTTTTAAACTTTTTTACTAAGTTATCTATTGAATACCATAAACTAGATGCAATAAATATTGAAGATAAAGTACCCTCTATAACACCTATTACTAGAGGTATAGAAAATTGTTTTAATGTTTCTTGATCTTTTACTAAAGCGAATATTAAAACAATTGCAATAGCAACACCTGTTGTTAATGATGTTGTAATTGTTCTTTTTAAAGTTTGACTGATACTTTGATTTATTACATCTTTTGTATCTTGTGATTTAGTAACTAGTCTTTTATTCTCTCTTATTCTATCATATATGATTATTGTATTGTTTATTGAGTAACCAATAATAGTAAGTATAACTGCTACAAATGTAGAATTTACTGGAAATTTAAATACTCCATATACAGCAAATAGGAATGTTACATCTACAACTAATGCAAGTATTGCAGAAAATGCTGCTGTATACCCTAAAGTTTTAAATCTAATTCCAATATATATTAATAATAATACTATTGAAACTACTACGGCAATTATAGCAGAATTTAATAATTCTTTACCATAAGATGCTTGTACATTTTTTACTGTAGCTTCACCCATATTAGTATATTTCTCTTTTAATGCTGCAACAACGTTGTCTGATACTTCTTCTGGTACTACTTGCATAGTAATAGAAACAGAATTATTACCACTACTTGTTGCTTGTATTTCAGGTTGTTGACCAGAAATGCCTGCTACTATATCCCCAAGTTCACTAGCACTATATTCCTCATTAAGGTCAACTTGTACTTTTGTACCACCTTTAAAGTCTATATCAAATTTATATCCAGTTATAACTCCATACACAATTCCTGCTAAAATCACTACAAAAGAGATAGCAAAGATAACATTTTTGTGTTTTACATAGTCCATTTTAAAATTCATGTTATTCTACCTCCTTTTTTAATCCAAACAAGAAAGAGCCTTTACTAGCCATTGGCATAAATTGTTTTAGTATAAACTTTGATACCACAAGTGCTGTAAATAAACTTAATACCACACCGATAGCTAATACTATACCAAAGCCTTTTACCATTCCAGAGCCTAGTATGTATAATACTAATGCTACTATTATAGTTGTTATATTACCATCTATAATAGTGCTCATAGCATTTTTATAACTTTTCTCAAATGCTTTTTTGTATGCAACTTTCTTAGCTAATTCTTCTTTTAATCTTTCAAAAATTATAACATTAGCATCAACTGCCATACCTATAGATAAAATTAATCCAGCAATTCCAGATAATGTTAGTGTTGTTCCTGTATTAGCCATTATTAATAGTAATAAAGAAACGTATATTAATAATGCTATTGTTGAAACAATTCCTGGTAATCTATATACTAATATCATTATTAAGCATATAGCAATTAATGCAACAATTCCTGCTCTTATGCTGATTTGTAATGCTTGTTGTCCAACAGATGGTCCAATATATTCTTTATTAATTACATTTAATTGAAATGGTAGACTACCTGAATCAATTAACATTGCATATTGTTGTGCTGTTGCTTTTTTCTCAGCAAAAGTTTCTTCTCCCATTGTTATTATTGCTGTACTAGAATCTATTGCTTCATTTACGTATGGTTGAGCAATAAGTTCTTGATCTAAATATATAGGCATTGCTTGATTAACAAGTTTAGCTGTTGCTTGTGCAAACTTCTTCTGTCCTTCTTGGCTAAATGTCAATACAACATGAGGTTGTCCTATACCAGTATTATCTACTGCATCCTCGCTATATTTTGCTGATTGTATATCATCACCTTGTAATAATACATTTCCTTCTGAATCTCTAAATTGAATAACTGCAGTTTGATCAAGACCTTCTACAGCTTTTAGGGGATCTACTGATGTATCACTAGTGTCTGTTGGTATTTCAACAGTAATTTGATTAGTAGGATAATCAAGTCTAATAATATAATCATAGATATTTTTTGCTTCTAATCTTTTTCTTATAACTGCCTCTGATTTTTGTAAATCATCTTGCGTAATTTCTGTTGCGTCTTGTGATTCTGCTTGATATATTATAGAAACACCGCCACTGATGTCTAGACCAGTTTTAATTTCTCTTGCTCCTTTAATATAAGTGGTACCTTTTATTGTTAAGCCAAATATTGCAAGATATCCTAAAGCAATCATTATTACTACAGAAATTAGTATTTTAATAACATTGTCTTTTTTCAATTAAATCCCTCCTATAACACTTGTTATTATACTATTTTTAAATATCATAGTCAATAATACGACAATAATTAAAGATTAAAAAAATAAAATTTTAAAATACAAAAAAAACTACATAAAATGTAGTTTTTTAATTATTATTCATTTGAATCTATGTTATTATTAACACTAATTTTTTCTTTAAATTCATCATGTGTTAATTCTTCTGGTACTTCTTCATTTTGCACTTGTTGTACATTTTCACTTCTTCCGGCATGTATCAATTTTTCTATCTCATTATAATGATTTTGAGTATCTTTTATAGCATAAATTATAGTAGCATTTCCAAAAGTTTTTTCTGCACTAGTATATAATATAATGACGCCATAATTCATTATTCTGTCCATTACAGTCCTTCTTATTTCTACTTCTTTTATGTTTGGATATTCGATTGTTTTTTTAGTTTGACTTAAAAAATTATTTTCAAATACCATACAATTTTTATAGAATTTATAGCTCATACCTTTATATTCAAGAACTTGCATTACTATTCTTGCAATAAATAAGATAATGCTAAATACAATTACTACTATCATTAATATATTTATAACATTGTAAACAGATAAAGCTAATTCATTATTCATATTTACTATATAACTTCTTAATAGCGATAATATAACTTTTATAATTACAGAAACAATAATCCCCATTAATGCAGATTTTGTCTTTTTACCTGTTGGCATCATCATTTCATAAATAAAATCATATTTAGGTTTTAATTCATATAAAACTTCGCCTTTATCTTCCATATATATACCTCCTATAAAATTACTCTTTAATTATAGTACCTATTTTCTCACCATTTACTGCTCTTTTTATAGAGTCTTTATCATTTAATGCAAATACTAAAATAGGGATTTTATTTTCCATACATAGTGTTATAGCTGTAGCATCCATAACACCTAATTTTTCATTAATTGATTGCATATATGTTATTTCATCATACTTTTTAGCATCTTCATATTTTTTAGGATCTTTGTTATACACACCATCCACATTTTTAGCAAGTAAAATAACATCTGAATCCATTTCTATAGCTCTTAGTGCTGCTGCTGAATCTGTTGTAAAAAATGGGCTTCCTGTACCACAAGCAAAAATTACAATTCTTCCTTTTTCTAAGTGTCTAATTGCTTTTCTCCTTATATATGGCTCAGCAATTTGTTTCATCTCTATTGCTGTTTGAACTCTTGTAGGTACCCCTTTTGATTCTATCATTTCTTGTAATGCTAGTGCATTTAAAGTAGTTGCTAACATACCCATATAATCAGATGTTGTTCTTTCAATATATTCTTGACCATATCTTCCTCTCCAAAAATTACCAGCACCAATTACAACTGTTATTTGTACATTATCACGATTTAAATCTACTAATTGTTGTGCTACTCTTTCAAGTTTTTGGCTATCAATTCCTCTACCATCGTCCTGTCCAATAGCTTCACCGCTTAATTTAACTAATATTCTTTTATACATATTGACCTCCATCTCAATTATTATGATTATATCATATATACAAAAAAAATGTAGACTTTTTAATAAAAATCTACATTTTAATTTATTATCCATTAATTTGTTTCATAACTTCTTCAGCAAAGTTTTCTTCTTTCTTTTCGATTCCTTCGCCTCTTTCAAATCTAACAAATCTTCTTATAACAATATTTTCTCCTATTTTTGAAATTAATTCAGTTAATAGTTGTCCAACTGTTTTATCTGGATCTTTAACAAAAGGTTGATCTAATAAACAAATTTCAGAATAGAATTTGTCCATTCTTCCTTCAACTATTCTTTCAGCTATTGCTTCTGGTTTTCCTTCACTAATAGCTTTTTCTTTTTGTGCTTTTCTTTCAGCTTCTACGATTGAAGCAGGTACATCCTCACGTTTTACATATTGAGGAGCTGCTGCTGCTATATGCATAGCAACATCTTTAACAAAAGATTTAAACTCATCATTGTTAGCAACGAAATCTGTTTCTGAGTTAACTTCTACTAAAGAACCATATTTACCATTATGAATATATGCTTCTACTAATCCTTCTGCAGCAATTCTTCCTGCTTTTTTAGCAGCTTTTGCCATACCTTTTTGTTTTAGAAGCTCTATTGCTTTATCCATATTTCCTTCTGCTTCTGTAAGGATTTTTTTGCAGTCCATTATTCCTGCACCAGTTCTATCTCTTAATTCTTTAACTTGTTCGGCTGTTATTGCCATTTAAAGCACCCCCTATTTATATATTAATATTATTCTTGTTCTTCTTGCTCTTGTTCTTGTTCTTGTTCTTCTTTATTTTCTACTACTTCTTCTTTTTTAGAATCTCTTTTTGTGTAGTTTCTTCTGTTGTTTTGTTTTGGTTTTCTTTCTATTTTGTCAACGCCTTCTTTATCTACTAATTCTTGCATTGTTTCAATTTCTTCGTCTTCAACAGTTTCTAAGTTTCCTTCTTTTACTTCGATTACAGCATCAGCTATTTTTCCAGCGATTAAGCTAACTGATCTTACTGCATCATCATTACCAGGAATTACAAAATCTACATCATCTGGATTACAGTTAGAATCTATTAATCCGATTGTTGGAATATTAAGTTTTCTAGCTTCTCTTGTACAAATGTATTCTTTTTTAGAGTCAGCTAAGAAAATTAATGATGGAAGTTTTTCCATATTTTTAATACCACCAAGGTTAGTATTTAAAATATCCATTTCTTTTCTTAATTTGATAACTTCTTTTTTAGGTAAAACTTCAAATGTTCCATCTGCTTCCATTTTTTCTAATTCATTAAGTCTAGCTATTCTTGTTTTAATAGTAGCAAAGTTTGTTAAAGTACCACCTAACCATCTGCTATTGATGTAGTACATTCCACATCTTTCAGCTTCTTGTTTCATAGTTTCTTGAATTTGTTTTTTAGTTCCAACAAATAGAACTAATCCACCGTCTGCTACAACTTTTTTAGTTTCGTTGTATGCTTCTTGTAATTTCTTTAATGTTTTTTGTAAATCTAAGATATATATTCCATTTCTTGCTGTGAATATATATGGAGCCATTCTAGGATCCCATCTTTTTGTTTGGTGTCCAAAATGTACACCAGCTTCTAGTAATGATTTCATTGGTATAATTGCCATTTTAAAATTCCTCCTTCTTTTTATCCTCCACAAATATCTACATTTTACTACGTCCATAATGGAAGAAGTGTAAAACTCCTTTTGTGTGTGTATTTGTATGCTTACTAGATTTAACATACAGCGCTATTATTATAACATAAATTTGAATGTAAAGCAAGTAAATATGTCAAAAATCTACATAACTTTCTCCATTAAAAAAATAGTGCATATGCACTATTTTTATTCTTTAAATATATTTTCAAATTCTTCACCAGTAATTTTTTCTTTTTCAATTAATACTTTTGCAACTTTGTGAAGTTTTTCAATGTTTTCTTTTAATATTCTTTCGGCACTCTTATATGCGTTCATAACAATTTCTCTTATTTCATTATCTATTTGTGATGCTGTTGCTTCACTATAATCTCTATTATGATTAGCCATTTCTTTACCAAGGAATACTTCTTCTTGAGCTCCACCAAAACAAATAGGTCCTAAATTTTCTGACATACCATATTTTGTTACCATTTCTCTAGCAATTTTTGTTGCTCTTTCTATATCGTTTGAAGCTCCTGTACTTATATCATCTAAAACTAATTGTTCTGCAACTCTACCACCAAGTAAAGAAACAATATGTTCTTTCATTTCAGATTTTGAAGCATAGCTTTTATCTTCGTTAGGTTTATACATTGTATACCCTCCAGCCATACCTCTTGGTATAATAGAGATTTCATGTATATCATCATGATTTGGTAAGCATCTTGCTACGACAGCATGCCCTGCTTCGTGATAAGCAGTTAATTTTCTTTCTTTATCACTAATAACCTTGCTTTTCTTTTCAGGTCCCATCATAACTTTTACCATTGCTTCTTCTACGTCATTAATGTCTATTGTTTTTTTATCTTTTCTTGCAGCTAGTAATGCAGCTTCATTTATCATATTTTCAAGGTCGGCACCACTAAATCCAGCAGTGTTTTTAGCTATTACTTTAAAGTCAATTCCTGGAACAAAAGGTTTATTTTTAGCATGAAGCTCTAATATTTCTTCTCTTGCTTTTACATCTGGTGTTCCAACTACAATTTGTCTATCAAATCTACCAGGTCTAAGTAATGCAGGGTCAAGTATATCTGGTCTGTTTGTAGCAGCCATAACAATTATACTTTCATGAGTTGCAAAACCATCCATTTCAACAAGTAATTGGTTTAATGTTTGTTCTCTTTCATCATGTCCGCCACCAAGTCCAGCACCTCTATGACGACCTACGGCATCAATTTCATCAATAAATATTATACAAGGTGAATTTGCTTTTGCCTCTTTAAACATATCTCTTACACGTGATGCACCTACACCAACAAACATTTCAACAAAGTCTGAACCACTTATGCTGAAAAATGGTACATTTGCTTCACCAGCAACCGCTTTTGCAAGAAGTGTTTTTCCTGTACCAGGACCACCTACAAGTAAAATTCCTTTAGGTATTCTTGCTCCCATATCTATATACTTTTTAGGATTTTTTAAAAATTCAACTTCTTCTTGTAATTCCTCTTTTTCTTCTTGAAGTCCAGCTACATCTGCAAATGTAACTTTTTTAGGTGAATTTTTGTCTATTTTTTGAGCTCTACTTTTACCAAAGTCCATAGCCTTACTATTGCTATCAGTTGTTTTTCTTAATGCATACATTAATATAACTAAAGTAC
Organism: uncultured Clostridia bacterium; assembly: GCA_947627255.1. Lineage (GTDB taxonomy): Bacteria > Bacillota > Clostridia > TANB77 > CAG-465 > CAG-465. The sequence continues at coordinate 10,332 of CANQVI010000012.1, forward strand.
CTAATAATAACAATAGATTTGGTATATATGGCCCTACTGTATCCATAAATCCTTCTTGTGCTACTGTAAGTTCAAATTCTCCTGCTGTAACTTTATCTTTTACTACTTCATTAAAGGTATCAGAAGATGGAATATCTACAACTCTAGTTACATCAGGCTCATCTTTTAATTTAACATTAGCAGATAATCTGTCATTGCTTAATTCCACACTTTCAACAGTATTATCATTTATTTTTTGCATTAATTCAGTATATGACATTTCTTTAATTTCATTAGAGTCTAATAATGTTATTGCATAAATTGCTATACCTATTAACAAAACATAAACAAATAAAGTTCTTATTGCACTTTTTCTATTCATTTTTTCTCCCTTCGCTAGTATATAACAGCTATATTTTTCTTTATAATTTCAATAGTAAATTTATTTCCAATTATATACTTTTTTCCTTTTATATTTTTACTTAATAATTTAGAAATATCTAATATATGTATATTTTCAATTCCATCCAAATTAGATATCTTTCTTTCTATTATTTTTCTAATTATCCTACTTTTTATACTATCATGTTCATTCATAAATTTTGAAAAATCAAAAACTATTTTTGATTCATCTTCATCAATGATTACATTTTCAAATATATTGTCTGTATATTTTTCAATAAAATCATTGTCATCCTTTATAATATTTTTCATTCTACTAATACTATCTACAAAGTTAGGATTTAACTCTTGTATTTTAGGAATTATGCTTAATCTTATTTTATTTCTTGCATATATTTCTTCCTCGTTAGTTTTATCAAAACAAGGGTTTAACTCTAGTTTATTATTATATAATAAAATATCTTTTTTTTCAATAGTAAGAAGTGGTCTTATAATTTTATTAAATTTAAAGTCCATACCAACTAATCCTTTTAGTCCACATCCCCTAATAATATTAAGCATAATAGTTTCTACGTTATCATTTAAATTATGTGCTACAGCAATTACATCTGCATTTTCTTCTTCTCTAACTTTTTCAAAAAATTCATATCTAATGTTTCTACCGCAAGTTTCCTCTGATATTTTTCGTTCTTTACTTATTTTAGGTACATCTACCTTTAAATATCTAAAAGGTATATTTCTTGCTTTACAATATTTTTCTACATATATTTTTTCATCATCTGACTCTTTTCTTATTCCGTGATTTACATGTGCAACTACTAAACTAAATTTTAACTCATCTTTTAGTCTATTAAGTGTGTCTAACAAGCACATAGAGTCAGGTCCACCTGATACTGCAACAATAACCTTATCATTTTCTTTGATAAGGTTATTGTTTATTATATTTTCTTTTACAATATTTATAATAGTTTCTACCATATTATTCATTTCCTTTATATAAATTTGCAAATTTCGTATATTTTCCCATCCACGCTAGTTCAACAGTTCCAGTTTCTCCATGTCTATTTTTGGCTATTATTACTTCTGCTATATTTTTCTTTTCACTTTCTTTATCATAATAATCTTCTCTATGAAGAAACAATACTATGTCTGCGTCTTGCTCTATAGAACCTGATTCACGAAGATCACTAAGCATAGGTCTGTGGTCCGCTCTAGATTCAGTAGCACGACTTAACTGTGATAGTGCAATAACAGGTACGTCTAGTTCTTTTGCCATTATTTTTAATGATCTTGATATTTCTGAAATTTCTTGTTGTCTAGATGGTACATTTGACTTTGATTCCATAAGTTGTAAATAGTCGATTATAATTAATCCTATTCCTTTTTCTAATTTAGCTTTTCTGCATTTAGCTCTTATTTCTGATGAACTTAGTGATGAAGTATCTTCTATGTAAATAGGTATATCAGATAATCTACCACTAGCTTCACCTAATTTTAGCCAATCTTCAGATTCCAAATTAGCATTGTTAAGTTTCATACTATCAATTTCACTTTCGCTACTTAACATTCTTTTTACTAATTGTTCTTTAGACATTTCCAAGTTAAATATCATAACTGGAACTTTATCATGCATAGCAACATATGATGCTATATTTAATACAAAAGCAGATTTACCCATAGCAGGACGTGCCGCTACTATTATTAAATCTGATTTATTTAAACCTGATATTTTTTCATCTAAATCTATAAATCCAGATTCTATACCTGACAATTTTTCTTTGTTTTGGTACATTTTTTCTATTGAATCAAAAGCATCTACTAATATTTCTTTCATACTAGAATAGCCTTTATTATTTCTATTTTGTACTAAATCAAATATTCCCTTTTCTGATTGCTCAATTATTGAGTCTAACTCCTCGGTTTGAGAATATCCATTTTTTATTATATCATTAGCAACTTGTATTAAATTTCTTAAAGTAGATTTTTCTTCAACAATTTTTACGTAGTTTTCTATATTAGAAGTAGTAGGTACATTATCTATTAAAGTAGCAAGATTTTGAGTTCCGCCTATTCTTTCAAGTGTTCCTCTAAGTCTTAATTGTTCAGAAACAGTTATCATATCTATTTCTTTACCTATAGAGTATATATCTGACATAGCAGCATATATTTCTCTATTATCTTCTCTATAAAAATCTTCTGGTTTTAAAACTTCTATTGCTGTTTGTACTGCATCTTTTGATACTAACATTGAGCCTAAAACTGCTTGTTCAGCTAAAGTATCATTTGGTTGTACTTTGTTTACTACTTCATTTTCCATTTAATACACCTACATTCCTACTACTGATATTTTTAATTTTGCAACTACTCCTTCATAAAGTTTTATATCTACTGTATATGTTCCTAAATTTTTAATTTGGTCTTTTATAACAATCTTCTTTTTGTTAACTTCAATATCGAACTTTTCTTTTATCTTTTCGGCTATATCCTTTTCTGTTACGCTTCCATAAAGTCTACTTCCTTCACCAACTTTATGTCTAAATTCAATAAATCCATTTTCTAAAATCTTCTTTTGTTCTTTAGCATTTTCTAATTCAGTCTGCTTTTTAAACTTTTGAGAACTAATTTTTCCTTTTGCTTCATTTAAGTTTTTATTATCTGCAACAACTGCCAATTTCTTAGGTAATAAAAAATTTCTAGCATATCCTTCACTTACTTCTATTACTTGTAATTTTTTTCCTAGTCCTTTTACATCTTGATTTAATACTACTTTCATTTTTTACCTCCCTATAATATTTATATTATTGAGCTAAATAAGCTTCAATACTATCTATTAGTTTTGCTTTTGCTTTATCTAGTGAGATACCAGCAATTTGTGCACCAGCGAAAGTCAAGTGACCTCCACCACCTATTTTTTCAAGTATTACTTGAACATTTATATCTCCCATTGATCTACCAGATATCATAACTACATCATCCACTTTACATAGAACAAATGAAGCTTGAATTCCACTAATAGATAATAATTCATCTGCGGCTTGAGCTGCTATTATTGGCATATCTTGATGTACAGCATGAGATACAGAGATAGCAATTTTATCATGATAGAATTCAGCATTTTTTACTATATCTACCTTTGCTACATATGTATCAAAATCATTTTGGAATAACAATTTTACTTCTGCAACATCAATACCGAATTTCTTTAAGTAAGCTGCAACTTCAAAAGTTCTTACTCCTGTTTTAAACATGAAATTCTTAGTATCAACTACAAGTCCAGCATATATACACTCAGCTTCATTTGATGAAATTTCAATTCCATCAGTGTACATTAGAACTTCTGCAACAAGTTCAGATGCTGAAGATGCATATATTTCATGATAAGTAAGAACAGCATTATCTATAAATTCTGGTCCACGTCTATGGTGGTCTATTACAACTACTTTATCAAACTTATCTAGTAATTCTGGCTCAACTAAATATGATTTTTTATGCGTATCTACTACAATTAATAGTGCGTTTGTAAAATCATCATTTCTAACTTCTGGATATGTTTTAAATACTTCATCATATCCTTCTGTATATTTTATTTTTTCAATAATAGCTGATGTACTAGCATTACACTTAGCATCAATTACAACATTTACAGGTTTATTTAAAAATTTTGCAATTTTTACAATACCTATTGCTGCACCTATACAATCAATATCTGAATTTCTATGTCCAACTACATATACTTTTTCAGATTTTTCTATTAATTCTCTTATTGCTTGTGCCATAGTTCTAGCTTTTACTTTACTAGTTTTTTCAAGCCCAATATTTGAGCCTCCAAAGAAGTCATATTTTTTGTCTTTCTTTACTACAGCTTGATCTCCGCCTCTACCTAAGGCTATATCTAGTGCTGATGTTCCAGCATTATATCTTTCTTCTAATGTATCTTCACTATATGAAATACCTAAAGATACTGTAATAGGAAGTTTAGTTAACTTAGTAACATTTCTTACTCTTTCTAGTATATCAAAAGAAGATTCTTCCATTTTATCTACGTATTTCTTTTCAATAAAGATAGCATATTTATCTTTATCTAATCTTGCAAGTACGCCTTTATTTTCTCTTGCCCAGCTTCTGATTTCTTTTGTTAAAACAGATGAAACTTCTGCTTTTTGTATTTCATCTAGTCCTTGCATAGTTTCTTCGTAATTATCTATAAATAATATACCTATTGCAACTCTTGTATCTTCTAATGTTTGTCTTATTGATGTCTCATATGTTTTATCTATAAATGAAACTAACAAACATTCATATTTTTCAAATTGAATTTGATTGCATATAACATTATATATATCTCCATTTCCAACATCTTCTAAAAGACTGGAATTTGGGCTTTTCTTTTTTAATGACTCAAGTTTTAAAGCAGATTTTTCAATGTATTCATCTGGTAATAAATGCTCAGCTGTATTGTTTTTCCAAATTATATTGCCTTGCATTCCAACTATTGCCATTGGTATATCTATAAGGTCTAAAGATTCTTTAAATATAGAATCAATATTAGTAGATAATTCACTTAATTTGATTTTTTTATTTTTTAATTCTCTTATACACATAATTATAGCAGTAAAGCATAATAATACTACTATTGATACATCAATGTAAAAGCTATTTGGAACTATTACAGAGAAAATCAAAACACATATTATTAATATACATACTATAACTATACATGCTGAAAAAGATTTTAAAAAATTGAATCTTTTTTTCCTTTCTTTATCCATAAAAACAAATTTCCTCTTTTCTTGCAATTCCCTTTTATTTTACTATTTTTATGTAAAAATGTCAAGTAAACATAATATGAATAGAAGTTTAAAAAAGGAAATATAAATTATCTTTATATTTCCTCATTATTAGTTTATACTGTTACCTTTTCAGATAGTCTTATTCTATCTGCAATCATTGCAATAAATTCTGAATTAGTAGGCTTACCTTTATTAGAATTAACTGTATAGCCAAATATTTTCTCATGCATTTCAATTTGTCCTCTATTCCAAGCGACTTCAATAGCATGTCTTATTGCTCTTTCTACTCTAGAAGAAGTAGTATTAAATTTCTCAGATAATGTAGGATATAGTGTTTTAGTAATAGAATTTATTATATCCTCATCATTAACTGCAAGAATTATTGCTTCTCTTATATATTGGTATCCTTTAATATGTGCTGGTACACCAACATCATGTATCATTTGAGTTACTCTAACCTCAAGTGGTAATGTTTTATTTCCATAAGCTACCATATATTCAGATTTTACTTCATCTTTTTCTTTTAATAAATCTCTAACTCTATCAATAAGAGTAATCATATCAAAAGGTTTTACAACATAATATGTTGCTCCTAAAGAAATAGCTTTTTGAGTAACTTTTTCTTGACCTATTGCAGACATTATTACAGTAATTGGTTTTTCCACTCCTACTTCATCTGCTAATTCTTCTAGTACTGTTAATCCATCCTTTTCAGGCATTACTACATCTAGTAACAAAACATCTGGTTTAGACTGTTTTATAGCATTTACGACATTAGTTCCATCATATAAAGGATCTAGTGCCACCATATCTTTTTGTGAGTTGATATACATATTTAATAATTTTACAAATTCCTTGTTGTCATCAACTACCATTATTTTAATTTTATTTTCCATTTTATTTGCTCCATTTCCAGTCTATCCTATAAAGCACCATTATTATACATTCGTTTATGGGCAAAATCAATAGATTTAATAAATATTTTAGTTCAAATTTTGTCGAAAAAGTTATGATTAAAAATTATTATCTTATAATATTGCTATTAAATTTTATATTATTTTTCTATTTTCTTCATAACTATATGGTCTAATGGTTTATATCCTTGTCTATTATAAAAGCCATACGCATTTTCGTTTGGTGCATAAACCTCTATTGAAATATTAACACAATTTTTTTCTTTAAAATATTCTTCAATTTTTTTTAATAATAGTTTTCCTGTACCACTACCACGACTATTTTTACTTACTATTAATTCAAGTACACATCCATTTCTTAGGCAAGTATTTGTATCTCTATCTTCATCATCTTTAGGTGGAATAGTACCTATTACTAACCCAACTATTTGATTATCTTCTCTTGCAAGATATATTTTTCCTTCTTGTTCCTTTACAGCCTGCATATCTCTTTTAAAGCAATTTTCACGATAAGTATCTTTCATTACCTGAAAATGCCAATAATCTATACTTACCAAATATTCTTGTAATTCAACTAATAAGTCTTTTACATTTTCTTCATACTTTTCTTCATATTCAATTATTTCCATATTCATTCTCCTTAAATTTAATAATTACCAATTCCGGTTCCATTTTTTAAATATACTTTTATTTGTCTTATAATATGAGGTATATTATAGTTTCCAGCAAATTTAGTATTATCTAGTAGTTCTTCACTAATAGTTACCCATTCTAATTTATTTTTTTCTTCTATTAAGGTTACATCATGATTTAAAATACCATAATACACTTGTAAATTATTTTCATATTTAAAATAATTTAAATCCATAAAATGATCTAACTTTATATCATTACTTGATATTCCTGTTTCTTCAAATAGCTCTCTATATGCTGCTTCATCATTGTTTTCACCATCTTCTACTTTGCCACCTACAAAATTATATAGACCTTTATATGGCTCTTTGGCTCTTATACAAAAAAGCACTTTATCTAAATTACTATTAAATACTACAATTAAATTCAACTTTCTCATATTACACTCCTTTTATGATTAAATTTTATTATTTTTAATCATGAAAGTAAATACTTTTTTAATTTTAATTTTAAAAATATATTATTATTTTTCCATTTTTTTCCTGTATTATTTTATTATTACAGCACAAATTATTAGTGTAAAGTAATTTTGTTTACAAAAATACTTTAATACCAAAAAATTGGAGGTGAATTCAAAATGGCATCAACAAATAGTAAAATGACTAACAAACAAGCCAAAGCTGCTTTAGATAAATTTAAATATGAAGTAGCTAATGAAATCGGTGTTAACCTAAAACAAGGTTATAATGGAGATTTAACTTCTAAACAAGCTGGTTCTATAGGTGGTGAAATGGTTAAAAGATTAGTTGCTAATGCTGCTAACCAAATGCAAGCACAACAACCTAACCAATAATTATTAATTTGTAATTAATGTATGATTAAAAAAGTGGGCTATTAAGCTCACTTTTTTGAATAATTATATATATTTATATAAATAATAGTTATGTATTTTGCATTTTTTTGATATCACTTTTAATATAATTTTACATTTTTTTAGTACCACTTTTGATGCAAGTTTGCATTTTTTTGGCACCACTTTTGATAATTTTTTATGATTTTATTCCAAAAAATTAAAAATTTTCTATTTTTCGGAATAGATTTTTAATAACGTATGATTTAAAAGCTCACTTTTTTTGAATAATTATATATATTTATATAAATAATAGTTATAGGTGATAATATGATAAATCAAATTATACAAGTAATAATTTTATCTTTCGTATCTGTTATTGTTCTTTTTATACTAACTAAAATAATAGGTAGTAGAGAAATTTCTCAGTTAAGTATGTTTGACTATATTAACAGTATAACGATAGGCTCTATAGCAGCTGAAATGGCAACTAATATAGATGGTAATTATTTATATCCTTTAATAGCTATGATAGTATATACAATATCTATACTATTTCTTGCATTTTTGACAAATAAAAGTATAAAATTTAGAAGATACATAAATGGTTCTTCTCTTGTTCTATATAATAATGGTACGCTATATAAAGAAAATTTCAAAAAGGCAAAGCTAGATATAAACGAATTTTTAGTAAATTGCAGAGTAAAAGGCTTCTTTAATTTAGCAGATATACATACTGCAATATTAGAACCAAATGGTCAAATTAGTATCATACCTAATATTGATATCTCACCTGTAAAAACAAAGGATATGCAAATTCAAGCCGAGCAAGATGAATTTGTATATAATATAATAATTGACGGTAAAATAATAGAGAAAAATTTAGCTTCTACAGGAAATAATTTAACATGGCTAAATAACAAACTCAAAGAGCAAAAAATATCTAGCATAAAGGATGTTTATCTTGCTACTTGCGATAAAAGCAACAATTTAAGTGTATATTTAAAGAAAAGTAAAATACCTTCATATTTAATATAAAAAAATCCTATGAAAATAGGATTTTTAATTTAAAAATTTGCATATATTGTTACTATATATCAGTTCTAATCTATGCAAAGCACGTGTCATTGCAACATATAATAATTTCATATCTAATTTACTATCTGATTTGTACATATCTTCATCTGTATCTACTATAATCACTGCATCAAATTCTAATCCTTTAGCAAGATATGAAGTCACTATACATACTCCTCCATTATATTTTTCTTGATCTTTATATATGATTTCAGATTCAATATTTGCCTCTTTAAACTTCTTGTTTAAATTTAACATATTGTTTTGATTTTTATATATAATAGCTATTGAATTATATCCCTCTTTTTGATATTGTTTTACTCTTTCTACTATATAATCTTCTTGCATATTCTTGTCTACCTTGCTTTTTATAACAGGACCAGCATTACGTATTACAGGATTTGCTTTTCCAAGACCAATATTACTAGATATTTTATTAGCCTCATTCATTATTTCTATTGAAGTTCTATATGATTTTTCAAGTTTCATAAATTCTACATCATCAAAAATATCATAAATTTCATTCCAATTATCTATTGCTCTATATTGATATATACCCTGTGCCATATCTCCAAATATAGAGAAATAAGCATTACTTAAAATCAACCTTAAAACATAATAACTAAATTTTCCAAAGTCTTGCGCCTCATCTATTACTACAAATTTGAAGTCTGTATATTGTTCATTTCCAAATAGTACATATTTTATATATAAAAGAGCTGATATATCCTCATTTTCTATAACTCTATTTTTAAGAGATTTTAGTGTATCCTCTTTTAATGATTTTATATCTACATCTATATTTTCTGTATATTTATCCACATTTTCCACAAATTTTTTGTAGATATCTAAAACTTTAACATTACTAATATTAACGTACTTTCTTAGTTGCTTTTCAAATCCTGTATCTGTTAATTCTTTTAGCATATCTAGTTCTTTTTTAGCAAGTGTTCTTTTAACTTGTATATCATCCTCAGAATCATATAATTTTGACATAGCATCTTTAATATTTTTATATACATTTTCATCTTTTTTTATTCTATTTGCTATAATTTTTGCTGTCATCCCAAGTTTTTGGCTTATAGATAGTCCCATTGTATTTTCAAACACTTCCATTACACTTTCTTTTGTAAGGACTTGAACATTATTTATAACTAAACCTTTTTCGGATAACAAGCCATTTTTGACATCATTTAGATATTTATCTAACGATTTTTTATACTCCATACTATTTTTATATTTTAAATACTTTTTACTCTTTTTATTATCTATTATATCTGCTATTTTCTTTGTCGTATCTTCAAAGGTTATTTTTTCATTTATAAAGTTACTTGCAAGTTCTTCAAATGTTAATTGTACTGCATTACTTGCATCCAAATCTGGTAAAACGTTAGATATATAGTTTATGAAAAACTTATTTGGTCCAATTACCATAAATTGATTTGCTTTTAATTTATTTGCATTGTTATACATTAAGTAAGCAATTCTATGTAGAGCAACTGTAGTTTTTCCTGAACCTGCAACACCTTGAACTATCACATTCTTTTCTAATTCTTTTCTTATTATGTTGTTTTGTTCAGATTGAATTGTTGCAACTATATTCTTAAGTCTACTATCTGCACTTGCACCCAAATATGGTTTTAATAATTCATCATCAGAAACAGAATCTACATCAAAAATTTCTTCTAGCTTTCCATCTTTAATTATTATCTGTCTTTTTAGAGACATTTCTCCTTTTATAATTCCATCAGGAGCAACATACTCTACTTTTCCTAAATTACTATCATAATATAATGTTGAAATTGGAGCACGCCAATCAGTAATTACAATATTTCCGTCTAAATCTAAAACTCCTATTTTACCTATGTACAGTTTTTCTTTTTTATCTTTTGTATCATCTTTAAAGTCAATTCTAGCAAAGTAGGGTTTGTCTTTTACCCTTGCTATATTAGTAATTTTAGTAGCCGTTGATGACATTAAATTAGAAAGTAGTACAGGGTTATTTTTATACTTTTGTGGTAAAGCTGCAAGTATCTTTTCTTCCCCTGCTTGAATTTCTTCTAGCTCATTTTTAGTTTTCTCTAATTTAGCTTTTTCATATTCTAACTCTTCCATAACATCCTCCTTTACAAATACCTACATATTATAACTTATGTATGTTCAAAATACAATAAAGAGTATAGCAAAAAAGAGATGATACTTAAGGTACCACCCTTTTTATATAACTTATCTTATACCATATCTTCCACGTGTAATGTTTTTGTGCAATTCTTCCTTTTTTTGTTCTAAAGTCTTTCCATCATCTCTTGTATATTCTATAAGGATATCTAAAGCGTCATCTACTTTTATATAGTCTTCGCTATTTACTTCATCCATTTTACGTGGTTTTTCATTTACACTAGCAATATTATTTATTTTTTCTGTTTGATCTTTTATATTTAAAGCCATTTTTCTATTGCTAATTTTCTTATCTACTACTTGTGGTAAATTACCATTTATAATTATATCAAATCTAGCTTTTTCACTTTCGCTAATTTCAACATCATTATCTTGTAGTAAAGGTTTTGCTTCTTTTGGTAAATTTTCAATTCCTATTATTTTACTATACTTAGTTACATATTCTTTTAATTTATCATAATCGTTTGTAGGAATATTTAATCCACCATTTTTTATACACTCTAATCTTGAATCTAAGTTTTCAATCTTAGCCTGTTTTAATTTTGCTTTTCCTGTTATTTTATCTAGTGCACTATCCTTTTTTAATTTTAATTCGTCTCTTTGTTTTATTATATCTGATAATGTTTTTTGTACTAAAGCATTTTCAACACTTTTGCCTATTTCTATTCTAGCATTATCTTTACTTAAATTTTTAGACACATTAATACTTTTTTCGCACTCATCCATAAGCTTTTTTGTTATTTCTATTTGACTATCTTTTTCTGCCATTGTATCTATGATACCACCATTTTCTAGTTCTTCAATAGTCATATTATCATTTATTTCTATTTTCTCAAGACTTTTTTTAATTTCTTCAATATTTTGTATAACTTCTGTAAATTTAGATACATTATCATTTTCTATATTTCTAGTACTTGTATTTATAGCTCCAGTATTTTTTGCAGTTTCACTAAGCTCTACTTCTTCATCATCTAGCTCACTATAATCTTTTCTAACATTACTAACAAATTCAATCTTTTCATTTGCTTTTTGAATAAGATTTGCTTTAAAATCTTTTATTTCTTGTATCCTATTTACCCTATATTTTTCGTCTTGTTCTTTTTCTTCTTTTTGTATTTCTTTATCTATTCCAATTTCTATAGTTTTAAATTTGTCTTGAAGGTATTTTGACATATTCTCTCTAAATGTTTTAAGTTTACCTGCTGTTATTTCAAGTTTACTACTCTTTTCTTCTATCTCTTTTTCCAATAGTTCAAAATCTTTAAAATCATCTTTAGACATTCCTTTTGAAAATAACTTTTTTCGTTCATATAGCATTTCAACTTCTTTTTCTAATTCGTTATATTCATCTAATTCTTTGTTAACGTCTAAAGAATATATTTCTTTTTCGCATTTTTCTCTTTCATTTTCATCTATTTCTTTATATTCTTGCTTTTCTAAAACCATATCATATTCAGAAAAACTTGAATTGTTAAAGTAATTATCTTTTTTTATACTTTTAACTTTAGAATATGGCGCTATTAATATTTCTTCTTCTGATACTGATGTTTCATCTAAATATCTATCCATAATTAAATATGGTACATTTTCTGTCATTTTAACATTTACAATAGCACCATTATTATATTCAGAAAATCTCTTAGATATTTCTTTATCTTGTGAAGTAGATAGGAATCTAGAATATTGTTTTCCTGCTTGTAACATTTCTACTTCATTAACACTAGTACCTCTATATAATATACTTGGATATTTAGATAATACTTTACTCTGCTTATACATAGCAGAATATATTTTTTCAAGTACATCAATATTTTGAGCTATTTTCTCTTTAGATAAGTCTATTAGCCATCCTTTATTCCTTAGCTTTAATATAACCTTAGGATCAACATCCAGTACTGAATTTAAAGATGTATGAAATGGTCCAATATATTCTTGGATTGCATTAATTTCTTCATCATTTAGCTCTAAACTTTTAAATTTTGAATAGTCATATACCATATAACTTACCTCACTATATTGTTGGTTCTTCTGGATTTACTCTTTCATTTTTATTTATATCTCTTTCGGATTTTTCTCTTGCTCTTTCTCTTTGAGCTACATTTTTAGCTACTTGTTCAGGAGTATATACATATTGCTTTAGTTCTTCTCTAAACTCCTTTGCTTCATCTGAAATCTTGTGTTCATCTATTGTATTATTATCCAATATTATCACCCTCTACAATATTTTACTTTACCATAAAGGAGAAAGTTTGTCAATAAAATAAAAGAGATGATACAAATGTATCACCCTTTTTTAACTAAATATTATCCTAAAAATCCTGAATAATTTCTGCTAACCATTTGTGTTTCAATATTCTTTAATAATTCTAGTCCAACACTAACTAAGATTAATATTGAGTTACCACTAAATGATATTGATTGTTCTGTAAATGCTTGTAATATTATTGGTAATATTGCAATTCCAGCTAAGAATAAAGAACCTGCAGCTGTAATACGCATTAATACAGAATTTATATATTCAGATGTGTTTTTACCTGCTCTAATACCAGGAATAAATCCACCGTTTTTCTTTAAATTGTTTGCTATTTCTACAGGATTTACTATAAACATTGTATATATAAATGTAAATAGTATAATAAGTGCCATATAAATTACAGCGTATCCTAATAGATAATACCATGGACTGCTTGATGAAGCAGTAAATAATGTGTATACGCCTTTCCAAAATCCTGTTAATGTACTTGTATCAGTAACAAGACTAATTATTATACTTGGGAATGACATAAATGACATTGCAAATATAAGAGGCATAACACCTGCCATAGCAAGTTTTATTGGAATATGTGTATTTTGTCCACCGTACATTTTTCTTCCTACAACTCTTTTTGCATAGTTTACAGGAATTCTACGTTCAGCACTTTGAACAAATACAACACCAGCAATTACAGCTATTAGTCCTACGATTAAAGCTGCAAATACTAATATACCAGTAAATCCACTTCCAGCAATACCAGCAAATGCAGATATTGTTGTTGGAAGACCTGCTATTATACCAAAGAATACTATCATTGATATACCATTACCAACACCGTATTCTGTAATTTTATCTCCAAGCCAAGTTAATAAAGAAGTACCTGCCATTAAAGATACAATAAATAGTATAAATCCTAATACTTTTCCTGCACCATATGTTAATGGAGTTAATAGATATGCTCTATATGTAAAATATAATCCTAAACCTTCAATAAACGCAAAGGCAATAGTTAAATATTTAGTATATCTACCTAATTTTTTTCTTCCTTCTTCACCTTCTTTAGAAAGTCTTTCTAAACTTGGTATTACAAATTGTAACAAATTAAGAACGATAGATGCTGTGATGTATGGTCCAATAGTCATTGAGAATATTGATAATCTACTAAACGCACCACCAGATATTAGGTTTATCATTGTAGATAGACCATTTGAATCAGCACCTAATTGTTGATTAATTGCTAATTTATCTAGTCCAGGTATTGTTATAAATGTACCTATTCTAAATAATAATAATATTAAAATTGTAAAGATTAATTTTTTTCTTATATCTTTTACTGAGAATATGTTCTTAATTGTTTCTAACATATTACTTCACCTCAGTCTTTCCACCTACAGCTTGTATTTTTTCTTCAGCAGTTTTTGAGAATTTTGTAGCTACAACAGTAAGTTTTTTTGTTAGTGTACCGTTTCCTAAAACTTTAACACCATCTAATTCTTTCTTTATTATTCCTTCAGTCAATAAAAGTTTACTATCTACAACTGTACCATTTTCAAATTGTTCTAAATCACTTAAATTTATTACTGCATATTCAGTTGCAAAGTGATTTTTAAATCCTCTTTTAGGAATTCTTCTATATAAAGGTGTTTGTCCACCTTCAAATCCTCTTCTAATGCTACCGCCTGATCTAGCTTTTTGACCTTTATGTCCTTTTCCAGCTGTTTTTCCAAGACCACTTCCAATTCCTCTACCTACTCTTTTTGAAGTAGTAGTAGCTCCATATGCTGGACCTAATTCGTGTATCTTCATTCAAGCCTCCTCCTCTCTTCATATATTACTAGTATTCATTATATCATTACTTTAGTATTTCTTCTACTGTTTTTCCTCTAAGTTTTGCAACTTCTTCTGGAGTTCTCATAGCATTTAATGCTTTAACTGTAGCGTATACTACATTTCTGCTATTACGAGAACCTAAAGTTTTAGCTGTTACGTTTTTAACACCTGCAAGTTCTAGAACTGGTCTTACTGCACCACCTGCAATTATACCTGTACCTTCAACTGCTGGTTTTAAAATTACTTTAGATGAACCAAAGTTTGTTGTATATTCATGAGGTAAAGTACCATTTACTAAAGATACTTCTACTAAATTTTTCTTAGCATCATCTGTTGCTTTTTTGATAGCTTCAGGAACTTCAGAAGATTTTCCAGTACCAACACCGATGTGACCATTTTCATCACCAACAACTACTAGTACACTAAATCTAAAAGTTCTACCACCTTTAACAACTTTAGCAACTCTACTTACATTAACAACTTTTTCTTTTAATTCAGTTTTAGTTTCTGCCATTTTAGTTTCTCCTTTCATTAGAATTCTAATCCAGCTTCTCTAGCTGCATCTGCTAATGCTTTAACTTTTCCATGGTATAAATAACCATTTCTATCAAAGACAACTGTGTTAATTTTTGCTTTTTTTGCACGTTCTGCGATTAATTTACCTACTTCAGTAGCAGCTTCTATATTAGATGCTTTAGTTTTTACTTCTTTATCTAAAGTTGAAGCTGAACAAAGAGTGGCTTGTTTTTCGTCGTCTATTACTTGTGCATATATATTATTTAGACTTTTGAAAACACAAAGTCTTGGTCTCATAGAAGTACCTTGAACTTTAGTTCTTACTCTTTTTTGTCTAATAGTTCTTGTCTCTTTTCTACTTGTCTTATTGATCATATTAAGACTCCCTCCTTAACTTCTAAGATTATTTTTTACCGCCAGCTTTTCCTTCTTTTCTCTTAATTCTTTCGCCAGCATATTTGATTCCTTTACCTTTGTATGGTTCAGGTTCTCTCTTTTCTCTAATATTAGCAGCTACTTGGCCAACTAATTGTTTGTCTATACCTTTTACTACTATTGTATTTGGATTAGGTACTTCTATAGTTATTCCTTCTATTTCTTCAACTTCAACAGGATGAGAATAACCTAAAGTTAGTACTAATTTTTTACCTTGTTTTTGTGCTCTGTATCCTATACCATTTACTTCAAGTGTTTTTTCAAAACCATGTGTTACACCGATAATCATATTATTTATTAAAGTTCTTGTTAATCCATGAATATTTCCATGTTCCTCACTATCTATTGAAACTTTAACTTCATTTCCTTCTTGTGCTATATTAACACAGTCTAAGAATTTCTCTGTTAATGTTCCTTTAGGTCCTTTAACTGTTACAGCATTGTTTTCTATTTTAACTTCAACACCTGCTGGTATTGTGATAGGACTTTTTCCTATTCTTGACATTTGGTATACCCTCCTTTATCTATTCAATTAAAATTACCAAATATATGCTAAAACTTCGCCACCAACATTTTCACGTCTTGCAGCTTTATCTGTCATTATTCCTTTAGATGTAGAAATAATAGCTATACCTAAACCATTTAATACTCTAGGTAAGTCTTCTACACTTGCATATATTCTAAGACCTGGTTTACTAATTCTTTTTAAACCTTGTAAAACTTTTACGTTATTTGCATATTTTAATGTTATTCTGATTGTTTTGTGAGTATCTTCTATTATATCTATTGATTCAACAAAACCTTCAGATACTAAAATATTTGCTATTGCTTCTTTTTCCTTAGAATAAGGAACGTCAACTGTTGCATGTTTTTGAGCGTTAGCATTTCTTATTCTAGTTAACATGTCTGCAATTGGATCTGTTGTATTCATTGCCTTTATTCCTCCTTTTCTACCAGCTTGCTTTTTTAACACCTGGTATATCTCCTTGATATGCTAATTTTCTAAAGCATAAACGGCATATTCCATATTTTCTCATGTAAGAATGTGGTCTTCCACATATTTTACATCTGTTATAATATCTTGTGCTAAATTTTGGTTCTCTTTTTTGTTTAGCTATCATAGATTTTTTTGCCATCTCAAGTCCTCCCTACTTTTCAGCGAATGGTAAACCTAATAATTTTAATAATTCATAGGCTTCTTCATCAGTTTTTGCTGTTGTAACAAAAACGATATCCATTCCTCTTACTTTATCAATTTTATCATATTCGATTTCAGGGAATATAATTTGTTCTTTTACTCCCATATTATAATTTCCTTTTCCATCAAAAGATTTTGGATTAGCTCCTTTAAAATCTCTTACACGAGGAAGTGCTACATTAAATAATTTTGTAGCAAAATCGTACATTTTATCATTTCTTAAAGTTACTTTGCAACCAATATTCATACCTTCTCTTAATTTGAAAGCAGCTATTGATTTTTTTGCTTTAGTAACTATTGGTTTTTGACCAGCTATTAAAGTTAATTCTCCCATAGCAACGTCTAATGCTTTAGAATTTTCTTTAACTTCTGATACACCCATATTTATAACTACTTTTTCAAGTTTTGGTGCTTGCATTACTGATTTATATCCGAACTTTTTCATTAATGCAGGAACAACTTCAGCTTTATATTTTTCTTTAAGGTTCATTTAAATTTTTCCCTCCTTATTACTTCATTTCATTACAGCTTTTGCAAAATCTTGTTTTTGATCCGTCTTCATTAACTTTAACACCAAGTCTAACACCTTTTTCGCATTTATCACAATAAAAATTAACTTTTGAAATGTCGATAGGGCATTCTACTTTTATTATTCCTGATTCTTGACCTTGCTTTCTTGCTTTAACATGTTTTGCTCTTACATTTATATCTTTAACAGTTACTTTACCAGATTTTTTATCTATATCTAATATAGTACCTTTTTTACCTTTTTCAGAACCTGTATTTACAATTACAGTATCACCTTTTTTTAAATTTGTCTTTGTTAACACTTTATTTCACCTCCGTATATTAAAGAACTTCTGGTGCTAGAGATAAAATCTTCATGTAATCGTTATCTCTTAGTTCTCTTGCTACTGGTCCAAAAATACGTGTTCCTCTTGGAGTTTTATCATCTTTGATTAGAACCGCTGCATTTTCATCAAATCTGATATAAGATCCATCTTCACGTCTAAGACCTCTTTTACTTCTAACTATTACAGCTTTAACAACATCGCCTTTTTTAACTCCAGAGTTAGGGGCTGCTTTTTTAACAGAAGCTACGATAACATCTCCGATATTACCCCATTTTCTGTATGAACCACCAAGAACTCTAATACACATTAATTCTTTTGCTCCAGTGTTGTCTGCAACTTTTAACAATGTTTGTTGTTGTATCATGGATTAGTCCTCCCTTCAAATATATTTTACTATTTAACTTTTTCCACAATTCTTACAAGTCTATATCTTTTATCTTTACTTAGTGGTCTAGTTTCCATTAATTCTACGATATCTCCTATATCGCATTCGTTGTTTTCATCATGTGCTTTAACTCTTAAAGTATGATTTTTAATTTTTCCATAAAGTGGATCTTTTACTCTATCGTCTATAGCAACTACGATTGTTTTATCCATTTTATTACTTACTACTTTACCTTGTTTAGTTTTTCTTAAATTTCTTTCCACGTTCTTATCCTCCTTTACCACTAATTATTTTCCTTTTCTGTTAATACAGTATTTACTCTAGCTATTTCTTTTTTAACTAAAGTTAATTTTTTAGGGTTATCAAGGCCTTTTAAAGAGTGTTGAAATCTTAACTTAAAAAGTTCATTTTTAAGTTCTTTTAATTCTTTTTGTAGTTGTTCAACTGACATATTTTTATATTCATTGATTTTACTAGATTTCATTAGATTTCTCCTCCTTCTTGATCTTCTCTTTTAACTATTTTGCATTTGTTTGGAAGTTTATGCATAGCTTTAGTTAATACTTCTTTTGAAGTAGCTTCATCAAGTCCAGCGATTTCAAACATAATTCTTCCTGGTTTAACAGGAGCTACAAAATATTCTGGATTTCCTTTACCAGAACCCATACGAGATTCAGCTGGGTGTTTAGTAATTGGTTTATCTGGGAATATTTTAATCCATGTTTTACCAACTTTTTTAGTATATCTTGAAATTGTTACTCTGACAGCTTCAATTTGGTTAGCAGTTATCCAAGCTGGTTCTAATGCTTGAATTCCGTATTCACCGTCTGTTACTTTTGTACCTCTGTAGGCTTTTCCTTTTAGGATTCCTTTTTGTACTTTTCTATATTTAGTTCTTTTTGGTGACAACATTTTTAGTTACCTCCTTTTTCTGTTTTTTTAGCAGGAAGTACTTCACCTTTATATATCCAAACTTTAACACCTATGATACCATAAGTAGTTTTTGCTTCTGCAAATCCATAATCGATATCTGCTCTTAAAGTTTGAAGAGGAATAGTTCCTTCATTATAGTGTTCAGTTCTAGCAATTTCTGCTCCACCTAAACGACCAGATACAGCAGTTTTAATTCCTAGAGCTCCTGCTTTCATAGTTTTTTGAATTGCTTGTTTCATAGCTTTTCTAAAAGATATTCTCTTTTCAAGTTGTAAAGCTATATTTTCTGCAACTAATTGTGCAGCTAAGTCAACATCTTTAACTTCTACTATATTTAAAGATACTTCTTTACCAATCTTTTTATTTAATTTTGCTTTAATTTCTTCGATTGCTGCTCCACCTTTTCCTATAATCATTCCAGGTTTTGCTGCATATATATCTACTAAGACTTTATTACCTTTTCTAGCAATGTCTAACTTGTAAATACCAGCTGGTTTTAATAAGTCTTTAAGGTATGTACGAATATTATAATCTTCTACTAGGTTATTAGAATATTCTTGTTTGTTAGCATACCATGTTGAAGACCAGTCTTTTATTATTCCAACTCTAAGTCCGTGTGGACTAACTTTTTGTCCCATTTTAAACTTACCTCCTTTTATGCTTCTTTTAACACAACAGTAATGTGACTAGTTCTTTTTCTTATTCTATTAGCTCTACCATGATCTCTTGGCATAATTCTTTTCATTGTAGTTCCTTGGTTAGCATATATTTCTGAAATATATAATTTAGTTTCATCCATTTTATGATTGTTAACTGCATTAGCCATTGCTGATTTAACTAGTTTTTCTACTACAGGTGCAGCTGCTTTATTAGTATATTTTAATATTGCAATTGCTTCTTTAGCATTTTTTCCTCTAATAGTGTCTATAACTATTTTAACTTTTCTAGCACTAATTCTTGCATGGCGTAACTCAGCTCTTGCTTGTTTTTCTTCCATTTTTAGGCTCCTCCTTCATTAAAGTTTTATTATTTTACTTTAGTCTTTTTATCTCCTGAATGTCCTCTGAATAATCTAGTAGGAGCAAATTCTCCTAACTTATGTCCAACCATTTCTTCAGTTACATATACTGGAACATGTTTTCTTCCATCATGAACTGCTATAGTGTGACCTATCATTTGAGGATATATAGTAGAGGATCTTGACCAAGTCTTTATAGCTTCTTTTCTATCTTCTTCATTTAATTTTTCAACCTTTGCTAGTAATCTTTCATCACAGTAAGGTCCTTTTTTAAGTGATCTTGACATCTTCTATACCTCCATATATTATTTGTTATTTCTTCTCTTAACAATATATTTATCTGTTCTATTGTTAGTTTTTCTTGTTTTATATCCGTGAGCTGGTTTACCCCAAGGAGTTCTTGGTCCTGTGTGTCCAACTGGAGCTCTACCTTCACCACCACCATGTGGGTGATCAACTGGGTTCATAACAGAACCTCTAACTGTAGGTCTTATTCCCATATGTCTAGTTCTTCCAGCTTTACCTAATTTAACAATTTCAGCTTCTACGTTTCCTACTTGACCTATACATGCTCTACAATCAACACTTATAAGTCTCATTTCTCCTGAAGGCATTCTTACATGTGCATATTTACCTTCTTTAGCCATAAGTTGTGCAGACATACCAGCACTTCTTACAAGTTGTGCACCTTTACCTTTATTTAGTTCTATGTTATATATCATAGTACCAACAGGTATAGCATCAATTGGCATACAGTTTCCTGGTTTAATATCAGCTTTTTGTGCAGATATTACTTTGTCACCATCTGTAAGTCCAAGTGGAGCAATTATATATGCTCTTTCACCATCTTCATATTCTATTAAAGCGATATTAGCAGTTCTATTTGGATCATATTCTATACCAATAACTGTTGCTTCCATATCAACTTTATTTCTTTTAAAATCAATTACTCTATATTTTCTTCTGTTTCCGCCACCATGATGTCTTACAGTTATTTTACCAGTATTGTTTCTTCCTGCATTTTTCTTTAATGTAGTAAGTAAACTTTTTTCTGGTGTGTTTTTTGTAATCTCATCGTTAGTTAATGTTGTTGTATTTCTTAGTGATGGAGTAACAGGTTTAAATGATTTTATTCCCATCTTTTATTCCCTCCTAGTTATTTCCAAATGCTGAACTAATTTCTTCTATTTCAGTTTTATATTTTTTGTTAACTTTAGTTTCTTTTCCACCTTTTGCAAGATATTTTTCATCTGCTGGGTTAGTATCAATACTTACTACTGCTTTTTTCCAAGCCTTAGTTACCCCTTGGTGTACTCCAACTCTTTTAGCTTTTCCATCATATCTTAAAGTGTTTACTTTTAAAACTTTAACTCCAAAAAGCTCTTCAACTGCGTTTTTAATTTCAACTTTTGAAGAATTTAAAGCAACTTCAAAAGTATATTTTCCGTTTGCAATTTCGCTATAACTTTTTTCAGTCATTATAGGTTTGATTATAACGTCTTCTGCGTGTCTCATTATGCGTACACCTCCTCTAATTTCTTAACTGCATCTTTAGTTAATACTAGAGAATCATATTTTAATAAATCAAATATATTCATTGTATTTACTAAAGTAGTTTTTACACCTTCAATGTTTCTAGCAGATGCTTGAACATTTAGATTTTTCTCATTTAACATTACTAAAGCATTATTAACTTTTAAATTATTTAAAACGTTAACCATGTTTTTAGTTTTAATTTCATTTAATTCTAATTTATCAACTACAACTAATTTTCCTTCTTGTACTTTAGAAGTTAGTACAGATTTGAATGCAAGTTGTTTTACTTTCTTAGGAATTGTATATCTATATGATCTAGGTTTAGGTCCTAAAGCAATACCACCTTTAATCCATTGTGGAGCTCTTATTGAACCTTGTCTAGCTCTACCAGTTCCTTTTTGTTTCCATGGTTTTCTTCCGCCACCACTTACTTCTGATCTTGTTTTAGTAGATTGAGTTCCTTGTCTTTGGTTAGCTTGGAAGTTTACTAAAGCTGTGTGAACAGCAACTTCGTTAACTTCTACACCAAATACATTTTCGTTTAACTCTAAGTCTTCTACTTTTTTACCATCCATATTTAAAACGTCAACTTTTAGCATTTTTTCTCCTCCTTCCTAATTACTTTACACTTTCTTTTACTCTAACAATTGATTTTTTAGCACCTGGAATTGAACCTTTTACTAAAATAACATTTTTGTCAGTGTCAACTTTTACAACATCTAAGTTTAAAATTGTAGATGTTTGGCTTCCCATGTGTCCTGGTAATTTTTTACCTTTGTATACTTTACCTGGAGTTGTTCCAGAACCCATTGAACCTGGTCTTCTGTGATACATAGAACCATGTCCCATTGGTCCTCTGTGTTGTCCATGTCTTTTAATAACACCTTGGAATCCTTTACCTTTTGAAGTTCCTTGAACATCAACATGGTCTTCAGTAGAAAATGCTTCAACAGTTATTTTGCTTCCAATTTCATATTCATCAACATTTTCAACTTTAATTTCTCTTAGGTATTTTTGTAATTCAACACCTGCTTTTGCAAATATTCCTTTGTGAGGTTTGTTTGCATTTTTTTCTTTAATTTCGCCAAAGCTAACTACAATTGCATTGTATCCATCTTTGTCTGTAGTTTTCTTAGCAACTACTGTTAATGGTTGAGCTTCGATTGCTGTTACTGGTATAGCTACACCATTTTCATCAAATATTTGTGTCATACCAATTTTTTTACCGTAAATTTCTTTTACCATTTAATTTTCCTCCCTTATTACGTTTTGACTTCAACCAAATTTTAATATCAGGGTATGCCATTGCCTTTTACAGGATAGCCTATTAAAATTTTAGAAGTTTATTATAATTTAACTTCGATGTCTACACCAGCTGGCATATCAATTGACATTAGAGCATCAACTGTTGCTTGATTTGGTGATAATACATCAATAACTCTTTTATGAGTTCTCATTTCAAATTGTTCTCTAGAATCTTTATCTTTGTGTGGAGAACGTAATATTGTAATGATTTCTTTTTCAGTAGGTAGTGGAATTGGACCTGATACTTCAGAACCAGTTTTTCTAGCTACTTCAACGATTTTTGCTGCAGCTTGTTCAAGCACAACATGATCATAAGCTTTAAGTCTTATTCTCATTTTTTTAGTTTGTTCTTTTGACATATGTAAAACACTCCTTTTCTATAATTTGCCGGTTTGACAAGTTTTACACCACCCCGTGTGTTTCATATTTTACATATATTAAAACCAAATTCTACTATTGCAGAAATTTGGCAAATACACGTTAATCTATACTTGCCGCCCGATTTTAAATCAGACATGCTCCATAGAAGTTCCCTACCTCTCTGGGTAGCCACATTCTACTTCAACGCAAATCAACACCAATATTATACATTACCATTATAAAAAAATCAAGCATTTTTGTAAAAATTATGTAAAAAGATTTAATGTATTTTCTCCTCATTTTAGTTTTCTGCTTTTTATCTATTTTTTTGCTCATAAAAATGTTATTTTTTTATCATTGAATCATTTAACTTTTTGTAGTATCATATTTATAGTATTTTGGAGGTCGATAAGAATGATAAAAGTAGAAAATTTAGAAGTACTTAACTTTGAAGGTGCTTTAAGAGGTATGAGAAATCCTTTAGAATCATGGGATAAAAGTGATAGTTATTATGATAAAGAAACAGGAAAATATGTAATTGGTCCAAAAGATTTAGAACTTGCTTTAAAGTTAACTAAATCTGGTTCTGATCATTCAAAATTCCTAAGACAAATTTTTGTTTCTATGGATATAACAGCTCCAATGTCATGGTGGTGGGACTTTGATACATATAAAGTTGCAACTGTAAGAAACAGCACTAGTAGAATGCATAAATTAGGCTCTAGGCTTCTTACTTTTGATGATTTTAGTATAGATGATGAAAGTGGAAAACCTAATATAACACCTTTTAGAAAATACGTTCTAGAAGATTTAAATAGAAGAATTACAGAATTCCAAAAATTAAAAGCAGATGGAAAAATGGAAGAAGCTATGTCTTTATGGCGTGAAATTGTGTTTGATTCACCTCAAAATTACAATTTCAGATCTACATGGACAGGAAACTATGAAATAATGAGAAATGTATATAGAGCTAGACGAAATCACAAACAAAGAGAATTTAGAGATTTTTGTAAATATATTGAAGAAAATTTTCCATATAGTGAGCTTATCACTATTCCAAGAGAAGGTTAGGTGAAATATATGGCAAATTCAAAATTAATTGTTGTAGAAGGCCCACAAGGTGCTGGAAAAACTACAGTTACAGACTTTATTAGACATAGTTTAAAATACACTAATTTATATAGGTTATGTGGTACGTCTGACAGTACTCCTTCTGGAAAGAAAAAAGCTGAAGAAATGTATTATGACTTGTTAGAATATATTGCAAAATTGGAAAATAAAAACATTAACTTAGTATTTGATAGAACATTCTTTACAGAAGAAATATATTGTAGATTAAATTTTAAAGAATATAAATTTACAGATGTCTACAACGATTTAGTAGAAAAATTTAATAAATTAGATTTCGATATTTACTATATCACACTATATTTAGAAAATACTGATTTATATTTACAAAGATTAGCTCGTAGCGATAAAGCTATTCCTGATTATGCAAAATTTACTGCTCAAAGCAGTATAAATCAACAAGAACAATATTTAAAAATGGCAGATGAAATTTCATCGAAATGTCCAAATATTAAAGTGTTTAAAGTATCTAATGATGCTGGAGAAGAAGAATTAAAATCAAAGATTAAAGAGATTATTAATTTTTAATATTTAAAGACTTTAAATTTATACTATAATGGAGGTTAAATATGACAGACAATGAAATAATATCTTATATTTATAAAGAAAGGACTCATATTGAAGAAAAAAATGATAATAGCAGAATGATTAGTTTTCTTGATAAATTAGGAAATCCGCAAGATAATCTAAAATTTATACATATAGCTGGTACCAATGGAAAAGGTTCTACTACAACAATGATGGCTAATGTACTTAAAAATAGTGGTTATAAAGTAGGAAAATTTATATCTCCTTATATAATATCGTTTAATGAAAGAATTCAAATTAATAATGAATTTATATCTAATAAAGAATTAGAGGAATATATAAATTTAATTGATCCTATTATAATAGAGATGGAGAAAAACGGTGATGCTCCTATTGGTTTTGAAATAATAACTGCAATAGCATTTTTACATTATAATAAAAATAAATGTGATATTGTATGTTTAGAAGTTGGAATGGGAGGAAGATTAGACCCAACTAATGTAATTAATACTACTGTTTTATCTTTAATTACAGCAATAGATTTTGATCATACAAAATATCTAGGAAATACTTTAGAAGAAATCGCATCTGAAAAATGTGGAATAATAAAAAAAGATAAAATTACGGTTACTTATCCACTTCAAGATAAAAAAGTTCTAAATACAAT
>CANQVI010000013.1 GCA_947627255.1 uncultured Clostridia bacterium
TAGATTAAGAAAAATCCAAAATTAAGCATAAAAAAAGAAATCATGGAATGCTCCGTGATTTCTTTCTTTATTGGTCGGAGTGACAGGACCCGAACCTGCGACCTCATGGTCCCAAACCACGCGCTCTACCAACTGAGCTACACCCCGATTAATGTACGAAAATAATTATAACACTAGTTATTTTAAATTGCAATACTTTTAATAAAAAAAGTTAATGAATTTAAGTAATTATGTATACAAATAAAATAATCTGTGCTATAATACTTTTACGTTTTATAATTTTTTTAATCAAAAAATTAAATATTTTTTTGAGGTGATAAAATGAAAAATCTAAAAGTAGATTATGTTTCAGATTTACATCTTAGCTTTTATCTGAAGTGTTACAAGAACGGTTATAACAAGCGAGATATGGAAATCTTCGTTGAAGAAAAGATTCGTTCACAGGTACAAGGCGAAATTCTAGTAATTGCAGGAGACATTAGCGAATACGTTGAATCAGCTGTGAGTTTCTTAGAAATGTGTGCACGTCACTATGAAAAAGTATTCTTTGTTGCAGGTAATCACGAATATTATTTATCTAGAATGATGGCTCCAGAAGTAAGAGAAGAGTTTAATGGTAGAAGTTTTAACAAAATTGTAAAAATACGTGAACTTGTTCAAGACAGTGATAAAATTGAATTCTTAGATAGCTCTTGCCAAAATCAAGGAATGACTGAGTATAAAGGATTTACCATTGCTGGTGACACTATGTGGTATGTACCTAAATCTCTTAAAGATTGGTTCTTTTACTATGTACTTTCTAATGATTCAAAGTTAATACGCTCTGAAAGAAGTGCAAAGGAAAGAATTGAGAGGTTAAACCTATATTCAACATGCTGGTATGAATGTTTACCGGACGAGGTAGATTTAATCGTATCTCATGTACCACCAACTGCAAGTCCTAACTCAAAGTATAATCATAATTCTTGCTACAACAACGATATATCTGAATTCAAGTCGAAAGTTTGGATTTATGGGCATGATCATATTGCGGCAGATTTTATCAAAGATGGAACGAGATTTGTATCTAATCCATGGGGCTATGATAGCAAAGATTTAAAAATCAAGACATTAACGTTGAAAAAATAGCTTTAAAAATTGCATCCTTTTTAAGGGTGCAATTTCTTTTTGTAAATTAATGTAATTTATGTGAAATTCTAATAATAGTTTTTCTTTATTTGCTTGAAAATATTGACTTTATAAACAAAAAAGTATAATATATAATGTGTAAAGATATGTGTATTACAAACTTAAAATACACTATGAAAGGAATACCAATGAGTTTTTATTGTGGAACAGATATTGTTGAAGTTAGCAGAATAAAAAATGCTATAGAAAAAAATGACAATTTCAAAAGTAGTATATGTACTACTTTTGAAATTGATGATATAGAGAAAGCTAGTAATGAAGATTTTAAATTTCAAAGATATGCTGGAAGATTTGCATCTAAAGAAGCAATATATAAAGCTTTATCTAAAATATTCATATCTGAAAAATTTTCACCATCATTTTTAGATGTAGAAATTATAAATGATGATAATTATAGAAGAAGACCATATGTAAAAGTTATAAATGAAGATTTACAAAAGATATTCTATAAATATAAAATAGAAATTGATTTGAGTATTTCACATATAAAGGAAAATGCTACAGCTATGGTTGTAGCTTATGTAGAAAAGGAGTGAAATTAATGGAAGAAAATAAAAAATACTACATAACAACACCTATTTACTATCCAAGCGGAGATTTTCACGTAGGAACATGTTATTGTACTTTAATGGCAGATGCACTTGCAAGATATAAAAGATTAAGAGGTTATGATGTATTTTTTATGACAGGCACAGATGAGCATGGTCAAAAAATTGAAGAAAAGGCAAAAGCAAAAGGAGTAACTCCTAAAGAATATGTAGATGAGTTTGTATCTAGAGCAAAAAAACTATGGAAATTATTAGATATAAGCTATGATAAATATATGAGAACTACTGATGAATATCATGTAAAAGCTGTTCAAAAAATATGCCAAAAATTATATGACCAAGGTGATATTTATAAAGGAGAATATAAAGGACTATATTGCACTCCATGTGAATCATTTTGGACAGAAACACAACTTGTTGATGGAAAATGCCCAGACTGTGGTAGAGAAGTAAAAGAAGTAAAAGAAGAAAGCTATTTCTTTAGACTTTCAAAATATCAAGATAGATTATTAAAATATTATGAAGAACATCCAGAATTTTTAGAGCCTGAAAAAAGAAAAAATGAAATGATTAAAAACTTTTTTGATAAAGGCCTAGAAGATTTATGTGTTACTAGAACAACTATAGATTGGGGAATAAGAGTACCATTTGACCCTAAACATACTGTATATGTATGGCTTGATGCTTTAACTAACTATATTACAGCTTTAGGTTATACTACAGATAATGATGAAATGATGAAAAAATATTGGCCAGCAGATATTCATTTAGTTGGTAAAGAAATATTTAGATTTCATTCTATCATTTGGCCAGCTATATTAATGGCTTTAGATCTACCACTTCCAAAGAAAATATTTGGTCATGGATGGCTAGTTGTAAATGGAAAGAAAATTAGTAAATCATTTGGAAATTACAAAGAGCCTAGTGTATATATAAATGCAACTAGTGTTGATGCTTTAAGATATTATTTAATGAAAGAAGTAACATTTGGAGAAGATGGTAACTTCTCAGAAGAATTATTTGTTGAAAGAATAAATTCAGACTTGTCTAATGATTTAGGAAATCTTGTTAGTAGAGTAACAGCAATGATAGAAAAATACAATAATGGAATAATTTGTAAGAAAGAGAATTTACCATTACAAGATATAGATAAAGATTTAATAGATACTGCTACAGCTACTGTGGAAAATGTTGAAAAGTACATGGATGATTTAAAAACAAATGAAGCAATAACTGAACTATGGAAGTTAGTATCAAAAGCAAATAAATATATAGACTTAACAACACCATGGGTACTTGCAAAAGAAGAAAATAAAGACAGATTAAATCAAGTATTATATAATTTACTTGAAGCTATTAGAATTATAGCTATACCACTTCAAATATGTTTTGTTGATACACCTCAAAAAATATTTGAACAAATAGGTGCAAATAAAGAAGAAACTACATGGGATAGTGCAAAAGTATTTGGTGTATTAAAAGATGGAACTAAAGTTACTAAAGGTGAGTTGTTATTCCCAAGAGTAGAAATGACAGATGAACTTTTTAAAGTGCCAGAAGAAGTAGAAGAACCAAAAGAGGATGAAGACAGAAAAGGAATAATAACAATAGACGAGCTAGATAAAGTTGAACTTAAAGTAGGACAAATAAAAAAAGTTGAAAAAGTAGCTAAGTCTAAAAAGTTATATGAATTAAAAGTAGATGTTGGCGAAAAAGAATTAAGAACAATTGTATCTGGAATTGTACCATATTATACAGAAGAAGAATTACTAAATAAGCAAATAGTAGTAGTTACAAATTTAAAACCTGCAAAACTTTGTGGAATAGAATCTAATGGAATGCTACTTGCAGCAGGTGACTATGATGTGGTAAAATTATTAGTACTAGATAATAATAATGGTACTTTAGAAAATGGAACTAACATACATTAATTTATGTGTGTTTATATAGTTTGTTATAGGAGGTAAACAAAAGATATGAATGATGAAAACAAGGAAGAATTAGAGAAAAAAGTTAAAGAAGAGGAAGAAGTAAAAGTAGAAGAAAACGTAGTAAATGAAGAAAATAAAAATTCAGAGATAGAAATAGATACAGAAGAGACAGTAGAAAACGAAGAAAAAGTAGAAAATGAAGAAACTTCTACACAAGAAAGTGAAGAAGTAAAGCAAGAAGAAGCTACTCAAGAAGTAAGTAAAGAACAAGAAAAAGAGCCTGAGAAAGATAGTGAAGTATATTATGATGAAATTGACTATCAAGATAAAGAAGCTACTGAAGAAGTTAAAGCTAAAACTAGAAGTGTTTTAAGAGAAGTTTTCGACTGGATATTATGCTTTATTATTGCGTATGTAATATATTTAAACATTAACTATTTCATAATATCTGCACCTGGTGTTAAACAACAATCTATGTATCCAACAATAATGAGTGGAGAAAGAGTACTTGTATTAAGACCATGGCTTGCGTTTAGAGATTATGAATATGGCGATATAGTTACATTTGAAGCACCAATAGATAATAAGTATTATATAGATTCAGAAGAAACATTTCCTACTGCACAATATGAAAACTATGAAGGAATAACTTTATTCTTATACAAATTTATGGATGTAAATAAAACAAATTATATTAAAAGAGTTATAGGACTTCCAGGAGATCATATTGTTGTAAAAGATGGCAATGTATATAGAAATGATGAATTACTTGACGAGCCATATATTAGAGTAAAAAATACTGAAATTCAAGATGAAAAATACTGTGATGTTGTTGTTCCAGAAGGAACAATGTATGTAATGGGTGATAACAGAGAATCAAGTCTAGATTCAAGAACATTTGGATGTATTCCATTTGAAAGAGTAAATGGACATGTTCTATGTAGATTATGGCCATTAAATAAATTAGGTTCTATAGAATAAATAAAGGAGAATAGATATGTTTGAAAATATTGTTGGACATGAAAAGCAAAAAGAAATTCTAAGCAAAATAATTACAAGTAACAATATTTCTCATGCATATCTATTTTTTGGTGATGAAGGAATAGGAAAATTTAAAATTGCTTGTGAATTTGCAAAAGAAATTTTAAATACAGATAATTTAACTACTCATCCAGATTTTAAAATTATTTCAAAAAACGAAAATAAGAAAGATATTTTAGTAGAGCAAATACGAAAAGAATTAATTGATGATATATATGTTATTCCGGCTGTAGGAGAAAGAAAAGTGTATATAATAAATGATGCACAAGATTTAAATATTGCATCTCAAAATACACTTTTAAAAACACTAGAAGAACCACCAAGATATATAACAATTATTTTAGTAGCATCTAATATTAGCTCATTTTTAACAACAATATTATCTAGAGTAAATCAAATACCTTTTACAGGAATTACTAATGAGCAATTAAAAAATTATATGAAAGATAAATACAATGTAGAATTTAATGATACAATTATAGATTATTTTAATGGCTCAATTGGTAAAGCGATAAATGCAATGGAAGATAATCTATTAGAAAAGTATGAAAAGGTAGATGAATTATATAATTGTATTAAAGAAAAAGATAGTATAAAAGTATTAAAATTTTCAAGTGATATTGAATTTGAAAGTGATAATTTACTTGACTATCTGGAATTTATATTATATAAGAATAATGAATATAATTGTATAAAAATAATAGAAAATGCAAAAAACAGATTAAAAATGAATGGAAATTATGATATAATAATTGATAGTATGTTATTAAGATTAATTGATAGCATTAAGGAGGAATAAATGAAGAAAGTAGGAATAAGATTTAAGAAGACTGGCAAACTTTCCTTTTATAAATCAGAAAATGATGATATTAATATATCAGATAGCGTAGTTGTAGATACAGAAAAAGGTGAAGAAATAGGTGTAGTTGCTAAAGTATTAGACATAGATAATGAAGAAGAACTAGAAAATATAAAAAGATTTGCTACAGAAGAAGACTTTAAAAATCAAAAAGAAATGAATGAAAAAGCAAAAGAGGCTTTAAGTTTTTGTAAAGAGCAAGTAAAAAAATTAGAATTAGATATGAAATTACTAACAGCAGAATATACACTTGATGGAAGTAAATTAACTATTTATTTCGTTTCAGAAGATAGAGTTGACTTTAGAGAATTAGTTAAAATAATTGCTTCAAAATATAGAGCTAGAATAGAACTTCGACAAATTGGACCTAGAGATGAAGTTAGAGAATACCCTACTTTAGGTATGTGTGGTAAAGAGGTATGTTGTAGAACACATCTACAAGATTTTGACCCAGTTACTATTAAAATGGCTAAAGAGCAAGGATTACAAATAAATATGACAAAGCTATCTGGTGCTTGTGGAAAGCTAATGTGCTGTTTAAGATATGAAGAAGAACTTTACAAAGAAAATCTAAAAAAATTACCAAAAGTTGGTGAAATAGTAAAAGTAAAAGGTGAAAAAGAAAAAGGAAAAGTTACAGCTGTAGATATATTAAATTTAAATGTAAAAGTTAGATTTGGTATAGATGATGAGGAGGAAGAAAGATATGAAACTTATCCTGTAGATAAGTTAAAATGGACTCCTAAACAGACAAAAAAAGATGATGTTGAAGAAACAGATGATGAAAATTATGATAATGAGGAAATAATAGAATAAATTATAGGGGGTGAATAATATGGCATATAGAATTTCAGATAAATGTATAGCATGTGGTGCATGTGAAATGAATTGTCCTGTAGGTGCAATTTCTATGGGAGATGGAAAATATGAAATTGATAAAGAAAAATGTATTGATTGTGGAACATGTGCTGGAGTTTGTCCAGTAGGTGCACCAGAAACAAATGAGTAATCTAAGATAGCGAAAGCTATCTTTTTTTTTATTTATATGTTAAAATGTTAACAGGTGATTATATGGATAGTAAGGTATTAGAACTATACAGAGATAAAGAAACCGGTTTAATTGATTATGATAAATTTATATCAGAAAACGAAGACAAAATAACAGTAGTTGATGAAGATAGAGGTACATCAAAAAGAGATAAGAAATGGTTAGAATTTGATGATGTAGATATATTGGTAAGAGATGAAAACCTTAATGCAGAAAATGTAAATTATACAGCATATCAAGAACTAGTTTTTGAAGAATTATCTAAACAAGTAGACTTTCCATGTGCACATTATGATATTGGAAAAAGAGGAAATAACAAATGTGTCTTTTCATACAATATAGTTGGTAAAAAAGATAAAAGTGGATTGTCATTAATGTCACTTAGTGAATTAATGGACCAAGTTAAGGTTGGAGATTATTCGCACTCATATGATATAACAGATGCTTTTAAAGCAATAGGTAATCACTGCAAGTGTATGGATATAGATATAGATCAGCAAGAAAGTGTAATGAAAGACTTTTGCAAAATGCAAGTGCTTGATACATTTTTAAGTTCATCTGATAGGCATTGTGAAAATATATCATTTATCTATGGTGTAGACCAAGATACAGGTAAAAATATATTTAAACTTGCACCTGTATATGATAATGAGCTTTCATGTGGCTCTGAGGAATCAGAAGAAAAAATGCAGTCATGCTTAGATAACTTTATGGAAGCTAGACTAACAGCATCTTTGCAAATGCCGTGTGCAACAGTACCACAAAGTGAGCAGTCATATGAAATGGCAAGAAAAAACAAAAATAATCCGAGTGCAGCATTATTACAATTTTCTATGGGACTTGATGAAGAAGTAGAAGATTTTGCTCAAGACTGTTTTGAAAAATTGAATATGCCTTTAGCTATAAAATCTGTAGAAGATAGAATAGGTGCAAAATTACCAGATATGTATAAAGATTTTTTAGTTAATAATTATATTCAAAGAAAAGCTATAATGTCAAAAGCAATAGAAGATTTTTATAAAATTATATAGGAGGAATATTATGAAGTTTAATGTATATTGGAAAGAAATAAAATTTTTAGAAGTAGAAAAAATAGATGAAATGTATTATTCTACAGTAATTGGTAAAAATATTAGTAAAATTAAACAATCTGGTTTTCCTGTAACATTTATTTCTAATATAAAATCTATGGATAAAGAGCTTCCAAAATTGATTCAAAGCAGACTACCTAAAGCAGATTATATGGGAGAAAAAATAAAAGACACAACTAATATAGAAAAAGCAATTATAGATTATATTAATCAAACAAAATGTAAAAGAGTTACAGATTTTATTAGTATGGAAATAGAGGAATAACCTCTATTTTTTTGCTTAATTATGCCATAAAAGCAATTTAAAAAGTTGACATAACCACAATAAAATGTTATAATATTGTGGAAGCAAAAAATGAGTCTCTTAGATTAATATTTAAAAGGGGGTTTAAATATGAATAAAAGAGTAATATACGATGTAAAATGGAAAGAACAGTCTGTAGGAGTAGTATATGCAAATGATAACAATGAATATCAATATATACCTAATATAGAAAATATATATAGACTTTCAAAAGAAGGAATGCCTTCAACTTTGGTAATTAGACCACAAAGAGAGTGGAAAAAAACACTACCAAAATTTATTGAAAGACGTCTTAAAATTAATTCTGAATCATACGTTACAGTAACTGACCATTTTTCAATCGTCAAAAGCAATGAGAGAGTATAATATTACTCTCTCATTTTCCAAAAACTGCTAAGAAATTAGCAGCTTTTTTATTATCTATTTTTTAAAAGCTGTGCTAATATATAGCGGGGTGATTAAATGAAAGAAAATATTTATGATTACAGAAAAGAAGGATTTATTAATTTAGATGAATATTTATTAAATAATCCTGAAAATTTTACTTATCCATATTATATAGATGGATATGATGAAAAGAATTTTTGGACAAGAGTTGGTACAAATAATAATGAAAAATTCATATATGTAAAACCACGAGAAAAAGAATTCTTAAATAATGAATATAACATATATTCTGAACTACTATATTCTGAATTAATGAAACAAGTTGGAATAGAAAATGTTAAATTTGATATAGCAAAATATGATGGAAATTATGCTACATTTTCAGAAAATATGTTGGAAAATTATAGTAAAAATCAATTTATTATAAATGCATCAGAATTACTTGCAAGTAAAATGTATAAAACAGAAGATGAATATGACATTGAGGAACTATTTAATTCTATACATCAATATTGTCAAGCTGAGTGTTTGGATGAGAATATAGAAGAAAAATGCATTGAAGATATTCAAAAAGTATGTATTGCAGATATATTTTTACTATCTACAGATAGAACACCAAATGATTTTGATTTTATTGCAGGACTAGATGAAAATAATAATGAAGATTTAAGATTAGCACCTTTATGTCATAATACTTATTCTTTAGGCTCAAATTTTAGTAAAGATGAGATAATAGATATGCTAGATAATTATGATATATTGGAGGAAAAATTAAATTTATGTTACTATGATGCTGGTGTTCCAGAATATAAACGTGAATATGGATACCCATATTGGGAAGACTCATTATATTATTTTATAGATAAAAGTGAAGAAAATTTAAAGTTTGCGCAAAAATGTGCAGAAAAATTAGACATAGATAAAGCTATATTCAATGTTGAGAAAAATCACAATGTAAAAATACCAGATGAATACAAAGAATTTACTAGAACAGCTTTAGATAACAGACTAAGAAATATATGCGAATGTTTAGATTTAGATTATTATAAGATAATGGATGATAAATATTATGATTATGAAATGGAGGAAAGATAAATGACAATAGATTTATTTTGGGATAATGTTAAAATCTTAAATATAAAAAAAGAAGATGATGTGTATATATCTTCTGTATATAGTGATAATATAAATACAGTGAAAAATAGTGGATTTCCAATATTCTTTTTAAAAGAAATTTCAGTTGTTTCTGATGAATTACCAAATATAGTAAAACAAAGGATATCAAATATAAATAACATTAAAGGAAAATTAAGATTTAAAAATGATTATAGCAGTGAAGAAATAGAAGAAAATATATATAATTATATAAATACTACCGAGTGCAGAAGACCGACAGATAAGTTTAGTATAAAAATAGAGATAAGATAAAAAATAAAATTTAAAATATATAGCTACTTGAATTTTAGAAAATATTATGTTATACTAAAAACATATTTGAATTAAAAGCAATGAACAAGAGGAGTAAAATAAAGGTTATCTATAGAGAGAAAGATTCGTAGGCTGGAAGATCTTTTAGATAAACATATTTGAAGGTAGCTTGGGAGCTGGTATATTGAAGTATTATATATGTGTAGGTATACTCCGTTAACAGTCGGTAAATCTGTAAATAAGAGCATACAATATAGTATTGTATGAATTAAGGTGGTACCGCGAATTACAGTCATTCGTCCTTAAATATATTAAGGATTAATGACTGTTTTTTATTTAAAAAAATGAAAGGAGAAAAATAATATGCTTAGAGATTTTGGAATATTTATAGCACTCGTCTGTCTGTTTTTATCTGTAATAGTCGTTCTTAATGCAAGATGGATAATACATTGTATAGACAATAATAAAGATTTAGAAAATAAAATGGTTGGAAAAATAAAGGTCGTCTCAACACTCGTGAGCATATTATCTTTATACATAGTAATCATTTTAATTAAATAGAAGGAGAGATAAAAATGGAAAATAATTTTAACTATTCAAAAAGAGAAGAAGAAATATATAAAAATTGGGAAGAAAAAGGATATTTTAAATGTGAAATAAAAGAAGGAGAAAAACCTTTTACAATATCAATGCCACCTCCAAATGTAACTGCAAAATTACATATAGGTCATGCTCTTGTTAATACAATACAAGATGTTTTTATTCGTTATCATAGACTTAAAGGTGAACCAACTTTATGGATACCTGGAACTGACCATGCAAGTATTGCTACAGAAGTTAAGGTAGTAGAAAAATTAAGAAAAGAAGGAAAAACAAAAGCTGAACTTGGTAGAGAAGGATTTTTAAAGGAAGCATGGGAATGGAAAGAAAAATATGGTGGAGAAATTACTAAGCAAATCAGAAAATTAGGATGCTCTTGTGATTGGTCAAGAGAAAGATTTACAATGGATGAAGGATGTTCAGATGCTGTATTAGAAGTATTTGAAAGAATGTATAATAAAGGATTAATATATAAAGGAAAAAGAATTGTTAACTGGTGTCCAAATTGTAAAACACCTATTTCAGATATTGAAGTTGAATATGAGGAAAAGCCATCATCATTATGGTATATAAAATATCCAATAGAAAATAGTGATGAATACTTAACAGTAGCTACAACTAGACCAGAAACTATGTTAGGAGATACAGCTGTTGCAGTAGCTCCTGATGATGAAAGATATAAAAAATACGTTGGAAAAAGAGTATATTTACCAATAGTTGGAAAATATATACCAATAATAGCTGATAGATATGTAGAAAAAGAATTTGGTACAGGGGTTGTTAAAATGACACCTGCACATGATCCTAATGATTATAAAGTAGGTGAAAGACACAATTTAGATATTATAAATATTCTAAATGATGATGCTACTTTAAATGAAAATGCAGGAAAATATCAAGGAATGACTACACTTGAAGCAAGAGAAAAAATAGTAGATGAGTTAAAAGAAACAGGCTATTTAGTAAAAATCGAGCCATATACACATAATGTAGGAAGTTGTTATAGATGTCATACTACAATCGAGCCATATATTTCTAATCAATGGTTTGTACGTATGGGTGACCTTGCTAAACCAGCAATAGAAGCAGTAAGAAATGATGAAACTATTTTTGTACCAAAAAGATTTGAAAAAACATATTTTAATTGGATGGAAAATATAGAAGATTGGTGTATATCTCGTCAATTATGGTGGGGACATAGAATACCTGCATATTATTGCGATAAATGTAATAAAATAACTGTTTCTAAAACACCAGTAACAACATGTGAATGTGGTGGACATTTAACACAAGATGAAGATACACTTGATACTTGGTTTTCTTCTGCTTTATGGCCTTTTTCTATACTTGGATGGCCAAATAAAACAAAAGAATTGGAATATTTCTATCCAAACTCAATGCTTGTTACAGGATATGATATTATAACATTCTGGGTAAGTAAAATGATATTCTCTGGAATTGAGTATATGAATGAAGTACCTTTTAAACATGTATTTCTTAATGGACTTGTAAGAGATGCAAAAGGTAGAAAAATGTCTAAATCATTAGGTAATGGAGTTGATCCGTTAGACGTTATAAGAGACTATGGTACAGATGCATTAAGACTTGCACTTATACAAAATGTAACTCCTGGAAATGATGTAAGATATATTCCAGAAAAAGTTGAAGCATCTAGAAATTTTGTAAATAAATTATGGAATGCAGCAAAATTTGCTAATATATATTTAAAAGATTTAGATATAAATGAACCAGAATGTCTAATGCCAGAAGATAAATGGATTTTAACAAGATTATCTAATACTATTAAAAGCGTTGAAAACAATATAGATAAATTTGAAATTGGTGTTGCTGTTCAACTTATATATGATTTTATTTGGAATGATATTTGTGACTGGTATATAGAAATGATAAAACCAAGATTATATAATAAAGAAAATGAATCATATAAAACAGCTATTTGGACTTTAAACTATACATTAATTGCTGCAGTTAAGATGTTACATCCATATATGCCATTTATTACTGAAGAAGTATATTTGAATTTAAAGAAAGAAAAAGATTCTATTATGCTTGAACTATGGCCAGAAGCTAAATATAACTTTGAATTAGAAGAAAAGGTTATTAGTACAGTAAATGATATGATAAGACAAATACGTAATACAAGAGCTAATATGGATATAACTGGTTCTAAAAAGGTATCAGCACAAATTGCAATAGAAGATAAAGAGTTTGATGCTATATTTAAAAAATCTGAGGAATACTTTAAAAAATTAGCATATATTGAAGAAATAGAATATATTTCATCTAGTAGTGAAGCAAATACTAAGTATGTAGCTTTACATGATGAAAAAATAAATATATTCTTAAATATGTCTGATGCGATTGATATTGATGCAGAAATTTCAAAACTTGAAAAAGAAAAACAAACTGCTATGTCTGAATTAAAAAGAGCAGAAGGAATGTTAAAAAATGAAAAGTTTGTAAGTAAAGCACCTCAAAATTTAATTGAATCAGAAAAAGAAAAAGTAAAAAAATATACAGATTTACTAGAAAAAATAGAAAGTAGAATTAGTGAATTAAAATAAAATGCTAAGAGATAGTAGAAAACACTACTATCTTTTATATTGCTTCATTGACTAGAATTATTGCTTATGATATAATTTATCATATCTAAAAAGGAGAAATAATATGAAGAAGATATTATCTAGTTTTATAATTTTAGCACTTGTATTAACAGTGCTTTCAAATACAGTAATTGCAGTAGTTATACCAAGAGTAGGAGTATTGGGACCAAGTTCTGGTACTGTAGAAGTTGGAGGAACTATAAGATATCCTGTATCAATAAAAAATAATGCTACTAGTGTTAATTTAAAACCTAGTGATGTACAACTAAATGGATGCACTGCAAATATAAGTATAGAGGGAAGTGGAAACACAGATAGAACTGTAGTTTTAAGTAATATTAGAGGTAGTGTAGGAGCAACTTGCTGGATAAAAATTTTAGGTGGAGTTGCATCAAACTCAGCTGGTGTATCGTTGGAAACTGGTGCATCTACAGCATTTACAATAGTTGCAACTGTAAATAATAATCCTACACCATCTACACCAAATAACAACAATAATAACAATAGTAATCCAAATAATAATAATACATTACCACCAAATGTTAATAATAATGGTGGAAACAATAATAGTAATCCTCAACCACAAGAGCCTGAAGAAGAAACAGATAAGACAAATCCAACAATGCAAATTGGAGGATTTTCAAAAGATAGCATAAATCTTGGTGATGAAATATATTTTGAAGTATCTTATTCTGATGATAAAGAAATGGGAGATATAACACTAAATGAAAATGATATTACTTTATATGGATTTAAAGCAGATATAAAAATTAGTGGAGAAGGTAATACAAGAAGGGTTACACTTTCAAATGTTCAAGGCCATTTAGGCGGATTAAAATATGTTAAAATTGCTGGAAATACAGCAAAAGATAAAGCTGGAAATAGTGTAAAAGATGGCGGAAAAACAGGAATGTTTAAAGTTATTAGTAAAGATACAAAAAATAAACCAGATGACTGGGTAGAAAATCCAAATACAGGTATATAACAAAAAGCCTCGAAAGAGGCTTTATTTTTTTGCCTAATAAAAAACAGATAATTGACTTTTTATGTAAAACAATGATATAATATAAGTATAAATCTTATACTATATCGCTAGTGTTGATTTCACTTATCAATTTTTGACAGATTTGTCATAAAAAGATTACATAAGTTGAAATTTGACATAAAAAGTGGTATAATATAAGTAACAAAATGTGCTTATATTTTCAAATAAATTTATTTGAAGGAAGGTGATTAATATGTTTTAGGAATTCCAAGTAATTGGAATAATTGTTTGTATTCATATGTTTGAAAATATGTCTGCATTACATTTTGTTTTTTATATAGATGAGAGTATTACTCTCAAAGTTTTATACATGGAAGTTTACTTCCAATGTAATCAATTAAATAAGTCAGGATGGCCTCCGAAGAGAATAGGCTAGCACATTTTATGTGCAGGAAAGGAAATTATTATGAAGATGAGCGTTAAGAAATTCGCGAAAGAAAATGTAAAATTTTTTGCAGGCGTAGGAACTGCAGTATTGGCATTTGCCATTCAAAGTTTAGGTTGTGGTGTTTTAACATTAATGACTATGATGAGCTTAGGCTTAATTTATGTTATGGTTAGATCACCTAAATACACCAAGAGATTTAAAGCAATTGTGCTTGTTATGGCTGTATTGGCTATGATGACATTTGGATTGTGGCATTGGACAACACACCAAGATACACCTGTAGATGATGCTACAACTGCACAAACTGAAACTGTACCTGAAGAAACTGAAACTGAACCTGAAGAAGAAATTGCTGAAGAAACAGAAGTTACAGTTCCAACAGATGACACTTGCAGTGGAAATGGTAGACTTGATGCAGAAGGCAGAAAAAAATGCATTGATTTAACTGCAACAAACAACAACAGCAAAGATGTTACTGGAAATAATGAGACTCAAACAAAGGTTGAAGGAAATGAAACTACTAAGTTTGGTGAAGAATCACAAGCTGACAAAGATACTCAAAAGGAATTAGCAGAAGCAGAAAAGAATCCTAACAAAAAGGTTGAAGACCTAAATGAAGGAGTAAAAGCTGTTACTGATGTAACTCCTGTTGAGGATGACAAGAAAGTTGAAGAAAAGGATGAAGATTCTAAGATTGAAGTTCCAGCTGATGCTGAAGAAGTTAAATCTGAGGAATCAAAAGATGCTAATGACGTTAAAGAAGATAAGAAAGAAGAAGCTCCAAAAGCTGACGATTTCAAAGAGCTTGACGACAAAGCATTAGAAGACCTTTTCGATGAAACTGAACCTGAGACTAAAGAAGAAGCTAAATTAGATGATACACTTGTTGTTGAAACTGAAGAAGCTAGTTCTAACTTTGTTGTAGAAGATCTTGAAACTGAACCTGAAGAAGAAGCTGTTGAAAATGTTGTAGTTCCAAGTGTTGAAGCACAAGATGATGAAGTTGTTGTAGAAGATGAAGTTGTTGAAGAAGTTAAAGAAGTAGCTCCAGTTACTGTTGAAGCACTTGATGGTTATGAGGCTATTATCGGAAGCACTATGCAATATAGAGTAACAGGAGATGATTTAACAATTGAAGGTTTAGATGGCTTAGAATATACATTCATTGATGGTGTGTTAAGTATCAATGTTGGTGAAGAAGCCACTACAATTACAGTTGTGATTTCTAATAGCGTTAGCTCTGTAACTTTTGATATCGTTGTAAACGGTATAAGATAAGCTAAACTAAACGCTAGAAGGAATTTTTCCATATAGTATATGTGGATTGCATACTTGGGTCTTTGTGTATTGAAGTGAGAACTTTAATATGTATCCAGGTATGTTAGTATGAATACAAAATAAAAAGTGGTTTGATTCGTTAAATGATTAAGTAGCCTTTGGGTTATGGTATTGTTTGATGAAATTTGTATCATACTGTTGAGAGAATGTGGCTCACATAGCACGGACTTGTATATCTCTCAAAAAAGGGATCTTTGACATAATGCTGACTTTTAGAGTAGTAATGAAGTAGTGCCAAGGATTCCAAGTGTGCAAACCCATTTTTTATAATATATGGAACTGTAAATCTTTACGGTTTCATTTTTTTTGTCTTTTTTAGATAAAAAAAGGCCACCCCGAAGGGTGGCTTCGAAAAAAAATTATTAAAAAGGATTACCTAAATCTACAGGAGTGTAGATTTAAGATAAGTAGACCGGATTCGAACCGACTCACCGTCATAGACGAGCTCTTCCTTGATTGAGACTTACTACACTAATATTATAGCATGTGGTATATTAAAATTCAAGTGCTATTGTGCAATATGATATAATTAATCTAGGTGTTTTTATGTGTGAATATAGTAATTGTAAATTATGTCCAAGAGAATGTGGAATAGATAGAACTAAAAAAATAGGAGTATGTGGAGCAAATGATAAATTAAAAGTTGCTCTTGTTTCAACTCATAATTTTGAAGAACCATGTATAAGTGGAAAGAACGGCTCAGGAACAGTATTTTTTTCAAATTGCAATTTAAGATGTGTTTACTGTCAAAATTTTAAAATATCACGTGATGGATATGGTAAAGAAATAACAGTTGAAAGATTGGCTCAGATATTTATTGAACAACAAGAAAGAGGAGTAAATAATATAAATCTTGTTACACCTACTATGTATGTAGATAGTATAATTGAAGCAATAAAAATCGCAAGAAAAAATGGCTTAAATATTCCTATTGTATATAATTCTAGTGGATATGAAAAAGTTGAAACAATAAAAAAGTTAAAAGGATATATAGATATATATTTACCAGATTATAAATATGCTACAGATAGATTAGCTTTTAAATATTCGGGAGTAAAAAATTATACATCTTCTGTTGTACCTGCAATATCTGAAATGATAAATCAAGTAGGACTTCCTAAATTTAATGATGAAGGTATAATGACAAAAGGTGTAATAATAAGACATATGATACTTCCAAACAATGTTTTAAATAGTAAAATGGTACTAAAAGATATAAAAAAGAATTTTGCAAGTAAAACATTAGTTAGTGTAATGGCACAATATTTCCCATCTGGTAATGCAAATAAATATAAAGAATTATGTAGAAAAATCAATAAAGAAGAATTAAATGAAATCGAAAAATATTTACAAGAATTAGATATAGAAAATGGATATATTCAAGAGCTAGGAGAACATGAAGAAGAATATGTACCAAACTTTGATCTTTCAAATACATAGTATAAATTTAAAATCACTTCATATAGTTTAATATGAGGTGATTTTTGTGATATTATTTACTAAGATGCAAGGTTGTGGAAATGATTATGTGTATATAAATAATGATATAGAAAAAGTACA
This sequence comes from uncultured Clostridia bacterium, assembly GCA_947627255.1. Taxonomy (GTDB): domain Bacteria; phylum Bacillota; class Clostridia; order TANB77; family CAG-465; genus CAG-465. The sequence goes on from CANQVI010000013.1 coordinate 17,381, forward strand.
AAATATGTCTGAATTTACTAAAAAAGTATCAAATAGAAACTTTGGCATAGGTTCAGATGGCTGTATATTTATTTTTAAAGATGATGAGGCAGATATAGCATTTAGAATATTTAATGCCGATGGAAGTGAAGCTAAAATGTGTGGCAATGGAATAAGATGTGTTGCTAAATATGCATATGAAAAGGGAATTGTAAGAAAGAAAAAAATGAGTATAAATACTATGTCCGGAATAAAAAATGTTGAGGTATATGTAGAAAATGGAATAGTAAAAAATGTAAAAGTTAATATGGGAATACCAGATTTTAATACTAAAAGACTACAAATAAATTATCCTAAGGACGTTTTAATAAATGAAAGATTTGACATATTAGATACAAAATTATATCTAACTTGTGTATCTGTTGGAAATTTACATACTGTTGTATTTGTAGATAATGTGGATAACTTTAATATAGAAAAATATGGAAGTGCAATAGAAAAATTAAGTATATTTAAAGATAGAACTAATGTTGAATTTGTTGAAGTAATAGACAGAGAAAATATAAAAGTAAGAGTATGGGAAAGAGGTGTAGGAGAAACACTTGCTTGTGGAACAGGTGCCACAGCTTCTGTTATTGCAGGGTATCTTAACGGAGTAACAGAAAGTATATGCAATGTAATTCTAAAGGGCGGAAAAATTGAAATAGTATATAATGAAATAAATAATGAATTATCAATGATAGGAACTGCTGAAATTGTATACGAAGGCAAATTATATTAAGAATAGAGCTATCTATTCTTTTTTAATTTAAAAAATATGTATTATAGTGTATAATAATATTAAATAAAAAGGAGATAAAAATGTTAAAAGAAGAAATAGAAAAATATATTCCAGTAAATGAACAAGAAAAGAAGGATAAAGAATTTATACTAAAATCATTTAAAGATTTTAATGATATATTAAGTAGAGATAATGAATATATACATTTTACAACATCAGCTTTTATAGTAAATAAAACCAGAGATAAGGTGTTATTAGTTTATCATAATATATATAATTCATGGTGTTGGGTTGGTGGACATGCTGACGGAGAGGAAGACTTACTTTCTGTTGCAAAAAGAGAAATAGAAGAAGAAACATCATTAAAAATTTTTAGAGTATTAAATGATGGGAAAATTGCTTGTATAGATTCACTACCTGTTGCTGCACATGTAAAAAGAGGAAAAAATATTAGTGCACATATACATTTATCTGCTGCATATATATTTGAAGCAGATGAAGATGATGAAATAAAAATTAAAGAGGATGAAAATAGTAATGTTGCATGGCATTATATAGATGATTTAATTAATTTAACAACAGAGCCACATATGGTACCTGTTTATACAAAATTAATTAACAAAGTTAGACAAATGATATAATAATTATTAAAATTTATTGTTTTTTAATAAAAAAGATTATATAATATTTGTATTAATAATTTAATTTAGATGGAGGGAGTATATGGAAATAAGAGAAATCTTTGATACTATTGAAAGTGACCCTAACATAGATAAAGAACTTCAACAAGATATATTGGAGAAGATAAAGAATATAGCAGAAGCAGATAATTTAGTTGATGGATTAGAAGAAAAGATTGAACAGCATAAAGATGATTTAACTGAAAAAGAGTTAAAATATATAATAAATAAATGTATATCATATAAGAGTATATTTTATAGATTTAGAAATGGCGGAATTGTAGATTATGATCAGTTAAATGAAATTACTAGAAGAATATTCGAACTTGAAAAAGGCATAAGAGAAAATGACTTCCATGTATGGAAAGAAGAATTACTTGCATATAAAGGCTCTAAACAAGACAAAGAAGAAGATAAGATGCTAAAAAATATGCTAACAGTTGTACCAGAAGAATCTAATCCTATAGACAAAATTACAAGAATGATAAGAAGGGCAATTTGGAAAGCACAACAAAAAGCTAAACAAAAGAAAAATGACAAAGTAGAAGAAGTTATACAACTTCCACAAAACACTAATATTGATATTTCACTTCATGATTTTGAAGATGCTAAAATGAATGTAGAAGAAAATATAGATACAGAGGAAGAAAAAACAGATATTCCTGGATTTGAAGAAGATGTGTCAAATGAAGATAATAACGAGGAAGAAAAGTAGAAATACTTTTCTTTTTTATGTGTATGTTGACATATTATGTATACTATGATATAATAATAGTGCATTTTATATAATGAGTATTCAGAAATTAATATACTGAAGCGCTTTTTCTTATATAACTTGTAATAATTTTAAGGAGGAAAAGAATGAAAAAGAATTTCAAAGAGGATTTAACAGGAATGTCTAAAACTAGACAAAATGAAATAGCATTACAAAATGCTATAAGAGAGGATGGTCATATATACTATGACGAAGAACATCCATTAGTAATCAATAGTGATTGCAAAATATTAGAAGTTTATGAAAAAGAAAAAGAAGAAATGAAAGAAGCAGAACAAGCAGTAGAAAACTATATCGACGAAGATAATGAAAATGAAGAAATATCTTACGACGAAATGAGAAACAGAGAACATGACTACTATGATGAGGATGGTGAAGAATCAACTTCATTTGATGATATGCAGTATAGAGAAGTAAGAATAGTATTTGCAGATAAAACAGGCGTTGCAAACAAAGTACCTTATAGTATAGATATATATACTAGTAAATCATTAAGAACTATCGAAAATGAATTACTAAAATGCAATACAGAAGAAGATATAGAAGAAATACAAGATTAAGTTTTAGAACTGAGAATTAATATCTCAGTTCTCTTTTTATGTAATGTATAAATTTGCAAAATGCTCAAAAATATGGTATAATATAAGTGTATATTATCATATACATAACGAAAGATTTAATAATTTTCAGATAATGCGAAAAAACTTTGGAGCATTTTGTGCTGCATATATTTCGAATATTTCTGAGGTTGTTATTTTATATATACTACATAAGAGGTTGGTGATATACAGAAGATTAATTGTAAAGGAGACGAAAGAAAATGAAATTATTAAAAAACAAAAAAGAAGTATTTGAAATCTTAAGGGAAGGAAGATATGAGACTAGAGCTTTTAGAAAAGCCGTTGAGAAAGCTTATATGTCAGGTTTTGACATTAAAGTTGTCGGAAACGACGTAATCTTCGAGCAAGGCTCTGGAAGAAGTGTTAGAATTCCATTGGACATTGTAGAGGATATAATCGGATGTCCGATTGCAGCATAGATTTTTAGGGAAGTGGTAAAACCGCTTCCTTTTTTACTTGACATAAAATAAAACGGATGCTATAATATTTATGTAAAGCAATATATTATGAACGAAGAAAATAATTTAAAAGGAGGAATGTATTATGTGTAATAACATAAGAGCAAACATTTTAACTAAGCAGGAGGTTAATGTAAGAGTTAAAGACAAAATTAGTGATTGGCAAGAAGAAAGACCAGTTATTAAAAGTAATATAGTAGCCAAATCATTAAGAATGAATAGTGGTGATAAAATCACTTATGCTAAAGGGCATACTTTAAAATTACATGACAAAACTAGAATTTATGAAATAAGTTCAGAAAATCCAGACAAGATATTTAAAACTATATGTATTAAATTTGCTTCATACAAAACAAGAAATGTAAGAGTTGTTAGAATAAAAAGGTATGTAAAAGACAACTTAGAAGATATAGAAAGATTTTTAGAGCATAGTCAATCAATATGTCAAACAAGAAATATAGATTTACAATATAAGTAGATAGAAGTAGGATATTATCCTGCTTCTTATTTTTTAAAATTAAACCAATTTGATAATTTATAGTAAAATTACTAACAAATATAATAAAAAACGATTTTTGGACCGTTTCTGCGAAAATTAGCTATATTATATTATTAAAAATAAAGTATAAAAAAAGTAGTAAGAGTTAAGTAATCGACAAATTACAATTTTATTAAAAAAATTACAAAATTTTCTTGTAAAAAAGTTGTAAGTGTGATATAATGATTTCCTTTTTGATAGGAGGCATAGGGTGAAATTAGAGATAATAACAACACCTAGTGGAGCAGAGCTTACTAGTATAAAATATAATTCTAAAGAATTATTGCATCAAGGCGAAAAGGTACTAGATAGAGAAGGAAAAGTATACTGGAAAAGACATGCACCTATTCTATTTCCAATAGTTGGTAGTTTGAAAAATAATACAACTGTTATCAATGGAGAAAAGTATCAGATGTCACAACATGGATTTGCGCGCGACATGAAGTTTGACATTTTGTCAATATCAGAAAGGGAACATACATATGTATTAAAATTTAATGAAGAAACATTAAAGGTTTATCCATTTAAATTTGAACTTTACGTTAATTACATTATTGATGATAATACTTTAAAAATTAAATATAAAGTTGTAAATTTAGATGATAGAGAAATGTTTTTCGGTATTGGCGGTCATCCTGCATTTATTATAGATTTAAAAAATAATAAATACAGAGTTGAGTTTGAGAAAACAGAGGAAAAGATAAGGTTTTATCAATTAGATAATGGACTTATTTCATATAAGAATAATTATATAAATGAGTCTCTAATATCTAATAAAAAATGTATTGAAATTAAAAAAGATACATTTTCGCATGATGCGATCATAATGAGTGGGTTGAGTTCTAAAAAAGTAAGGTTGATAGAAAATGAAAAATGCAAATTAGAATTTGATTTTTCAGGTTTTAAGTATCTAGCTTTATGGTCAAAAAAAGATGCTCCATTTCTGTGTATAGAGCCGTGGTACACTACTGCTGACTATACAGATTCTGACCAAATATTTGAAAAAAAGAAAGATAATATAAAATTAGGAGCAGGAGAAACTTTTGAATGTGAATATAAAATAACATTTAATGAATAACTTATAATAAAAAATAGTATATTAGCATCAATTACTAATATACTACTTTTGTTGTGTAATATATAAGAGTAGATTTTCTACTCTTTATTTTTTTCTTTTACTTTTTTAAGCAATTCATCTACTTTATCAGTTTTTTCAAATTGTACATTTAAATCTTCTCTTCCAAAATGACCATAATGAGATAAATCACTATAAATAGGCTCTTTTAAATGTAAAGTATCAATTATACCTTGTGGTGTAAAGTCAAAAAGACTATTAATTGCTTTTAATAATACACTTTCCTCTACAATACCTGTATTAAAAGTATTAATATATATAGATACAGGTTTTGATACACCTATAGCATAGGAAATTTGAATTTCACATTTTTTTGCAAGACCAGATTTAACTATATTTTTTGCTACATACCTTGCCATATATGCTGCACTTCTATCTACTTTTGTAGCATCTTTTCCACTAAATGCACCACCACCATGTCTTGCATAGCCACCATATGTATCAACAATTATCTTTCTGCCAGTAAGGCCACTATCACTCTCAGGACCGCCAATAACAAATCTACCAGTTGGGTTAATAAATACTTTAGTATTTGCATCTATTAAATCCTTTGGAATTGTAGTTAAAATGATATTTTTGTATATATCATCTCTAAGTTTTGAAATATTTACTGTATCTTTATGTTGTGTAGAAATAATTAATGTATCAATTCTTTTTGGTTTATCATTTTCATATTCTACAGTAACTTGAGTTTTTCCATCTGGCATTAAATAATCTAAAATATTTTTTCTACGTACTTCTTCTAGTTTTTTTGCCAATTTATGTGCAAGTGATATTGGAAGAGGCATAAGTTCTTCTGTTTCATCACAAGCATATCCAAACATCATTCCTTGATCTCCGGCCCCTAAAGAGTTGTTATCTAGCGAAGAATTAACTCCCATTGCAATGTCGTTTGATTGTTTTTGAATATCTACTATTACTCTACAATTTTCTACGTCAAAACCACTTCCTTTTGCTGAATATCCAATTTTTCTTAAAGTGTCTTTGGCAATTTTTTTATAATCAAGATTTGCATTTGTTGTAATTTCGCCAAATATGAAAATTGTATCTTTAGAAATAGATGTTTCACATGCTACTCTTGAATTTCTATCTTCTTTAAGAGCAGCGTCTAAAATTGAATCAGATATATAGTCACATACTTTGTCTGGATGACCACAGGTAACTGATTCAGATGTAAATAAATAATTTTGCATAATAAATCCTCCCAAACAAATTATATTAAAATAATATCTCTAGGCATAAAAAAGACTAGCTACGGCAAGCTAGTCAATAATTTCTTATCTTTCGGTTATGCCGCAGGAATTAGCACCTTGCAGATATGCAGGTTGCCGGACTTCATAGGGCCTGTCCCTCAGTCACTCTGGATAAGATATATTTTAATGTAGCATTATTCTAGCACAGTAAAGGGGATAAGTCAATATTACTTGAAAAAATAAATTAAATAATGTATAATTTATTTGCTTATTAAGGAGATAATATGTTTGAAGATAGTTTTGTTATAGTAGATTTAGAAACAACTGGACTTAGTCCACAAAATAGTGAAATAATAGAAATAGGGGCAATTAAAGTAGTAAATAATAAAGTGGTAGATACAATGGATGTATTTGTTAGACCATCTAGACCTTTATCACATTTTACTACTCAGCTTACTGGAATTACTAATGAGATGGTAGACGAAGGTCTTAATATAAAAGAAGCATTAAAAGTTTTTGATGAATTTTCAGATGGAATGAGACTTATGGCACATAATGCTAAATTTGATATGGGATTTTTAGATAAATATATGAAAATAAATCTTGGTAAAAATGCTCCTACTGATACTCTTGATACGTTATTATTATCTAGAGCTATAGTAAAAGGACCTCAAAATTATAAATTGGGAACATTAGCTAATTTTTTTAATATAGATTATAGTGGAGCACATAGGTCTTTAAGAGATTGTGAAATAACATTTGAAGTATATAATAATATACGAAAAATATATGAGGAAAATAATATGTTATAAAGAATATAGAGTTTATCTATATTCTTTTTTTAACTATTACAGCAATTATTACCACAAAATAAAAAGAAAAGTAATACTAGTAGTAATACTAAAATTAAATTACCATTGCAAAATAAATTATTAAGACAATTAGAAGAATTACATTGTAAATTTGTGCAACAATCATTCATAGTTACCATCTCCTTAAATCATTATTTTCTTTATTAAAACATAGATACCAATCCATACAATTTTTAGTGTTTTTCATTTTTATATTTTCCATTAACTCATTATAGTCTTGTGGAGATGGTGAAATTGAAGCAAGACCAGGTACCCAATTTGCTGGAGTCATCATTTTTTCTTTATCACTTAATTGTAGTGCGTCAAGCATTCTTAAAACCTCAGAGATATTTCTACCATTTTCTATTGGATATACAAGTATACAACGTATTTTTTGATTTGGATCTATTATAAATAAATTTCTAACAGTTCTTAATGAATTCGAACATGTAGGAATCATGCCATAAGTATTAGAAATATCTTTTTCTAAGTCTGAAATTATTGGAAAGGGTACACATACTCCTGAATTTTGTTCTATATCTCTAATCCAAGCTAAATGTGAAGGGTTACTATCTAAAGATAGACCTAATAATTCGCAATTTCTTTTTTTAAATTCATCATTATATTTTGAAAAAGATATAATCTCTGTAGTACAAACTGGAGTAAAATCTGAAGAATGACTAAAAAGTATAATCCATTTTCCTATGTAATCTGTAAGTTTTAAAGGCCCAAATGTAGAATTAGCTACAAATCTAGGAGCCATTTCTCCTACCATTGGCATATTATTAGTATTTTTTTCCATTTTAAATTCCTCCTTGATATATGTTATGAATACAAAGTGTATTTGTGAAGAAAAGAGTAAAAATAGTGGTAAAAATGTAAAAAATCGTGATTAAATTAAAAAATATATAAAATAATAACAAAAATGAACGAATAAAAACGATAATATAAAATTATGAAAATTTAGTTGTATAATATCGTTGTAGTTAAAAATGGTCTAGAAATAATGATATGAAAACTAATAATAGTCTATCTTGTAAAGCAAACATTTTTTAGACCAACATATACATATAAAACCAAAAAAAGGAGGGGAGAGACTTAAGAATATTATCATGTATAAGACAAAAAAGAATATAGTATGCAAATACTATATTCTTAAAAAATAATGCTATGTAGAAAAATGTTATATTTAATCTTTTACTGTTATATTATGGTAAAAAAACTTCAAAACTTCATCATTAAAATGTGTGTCGTAAAATTCATCAATAAAATTCTGTGGTTCAACATTTTTTCGTCTAGCTTTTTGTCTTAAAAGAGCTCCTGAAGAAAATAGGATATCTATACTTACTAATGCTATTAAAAACCAAGTAAGTATTTTTCCTATTTTGTTTGGGAGTTTTTCTATACATTTAGAAATCCATGGATATATTATTCTTACCCATACTACACCTAAAACTCCCCAAAGTAAACAATAAATAAGACTTGTTCTGTTATTTAAAATGCCTAAGTTATTTTTACCATAATTCCATGATACTATTCCAAAAAGAAATTCTTCAAATATGCTACAAGCAGCTTCAAATATTCCCCCTATTATAAATGAAGAAATATATATAAATATATTTTTCCATCCAGAAAGTTTTGCAAAAAATAGTGATATTAGTACAGCGCCAACTCCATATACAGGATTTAAAGGCTCTAAAATTAAAGCTGTTCTATATTCAAAATAGCCATTTGTTAAAATACACCATATTGTTTCAATAATTACTCCTGCTAAACAACCTAAATAAAATATCCAAAAAATTTTGTAAAAATTTAGACCTTTAGCAAATGATTGATTGTTTTCATTATTCATATACTCACCTTAAATATATTCTAGAATATATTATTAAAAACTTCAAGAGTAATATACCTTATGGTAAAAATATAATAAGTGTTATATAATATAATTGCCAGGAGGGATATTATGAAAAAGTATATAGGAGTAGATATTGGTGGTACAAACATTAGAGTTGCATTAGTAGATGAAAATAACAATATATTATATTTTAATAAAGAAAAAACTTTAGAAAATGTTAATAATGCTAATGATTTATATAATAAAATACTTTCTATGTTGAAAAAAGTTGAAAATATTGAAGAATGTAGTGCAATAGGAATAGGCGTTCCAGGTGCTGTTAAAGAATTAAAGGAAATAATGACTTGCAGAAATATTGAATTATTAAAAAACTTTCCATTAAAAGAAAGAATTGAAAAAGATTTGAATATAAAAGTAGTTATAGAAAATGATGCTAAAGTAGCCGCTTTAGCAGAAGCAGTTTGTGGGGCTGGAGCTGGTAGTGATATAGTAACATATGTAACTATTAGTACAGGACTTGGTGGAGCCACAATAATTAATGGTAATATATACAATGGAGCAAATGGAGTAGGAAGCTATCTTTCAAGAATGATATTAGATGGAAGCAATATGAGTGAGCATTTAATAAGTGGTACAGCATTAATTAATACAGTAAATGAAAGATGTAAAATTGAATGTAAAAGTGCACAAGAAGTTTTTAAATTAGCAGATAATAATGATACTATTAAAGAAATTATTTCTAATTATAAAAAATATGTATTAGCTTTGCTTCTAAATATATCTATTACAATAAATCCTAATGCTATAGTATTAGGCGGTGGAGTTATGAAAGCAAAGGAATATTTCCTTGAAGAAGTAAAAAAAGAATTTATAGAAAAGGCACATAGTTTTGCTAGAAATACTAAAATTTTGGAAGCAAAATTAGAGGAACCAGGAGTTATAGGTGCTGCAATACTTGCAAAACAAAATATAGTAACTAGATAGCATATAAAATCATACTATATAATGATAGTTTTACTATCATTGGAGGTAGAAATTGAAAAAAATAAAAGTTTATATGACTATTGTAATGACAGTATTAATTAGCTTTTTGTTAAACAATATTTATGCTATTACGCCGTCAAGTGATAATATATATAATGGCATTGATGTAAGTGAATATCAAGAAAATATAAATTTCAACTTGGTAAAGCAAAGTGGAATAGATATAGTATATATAAGAAGTAGTGAGGGAACAAATTTTATAGACCCATATTTTAGGAGAAACTATGATGAAGCAAAAGCTGTTGGATTGAAAGTTGGATTTTATCATTATGTTACAGCTAGAAATATAACTCAGGCTATAAACGAAGCAGATTTTTTTGCTTCTGTAATTGAAGGAACTTCGCCAGATTGCCTTTTAGCAATGGACTTTGAATATTTCGGTGGCTTATCTAATGAAGAAGTAAACGCAATATCACGAGCTTTTTTAGAAAGATTAGAACAAGTTACTAACAAAAGAACTATAATATATAGTGATGCATATAATGCGGGAAATGTTTTTAATTCATCTTTAAGTTCATATCCTTTATGGATAGCACAATATGGAGTTGAAGAACCAGAATTATATGTTAATTGGGAAAATTGGACTGGATTTCAGTATTCCGACACAGGGAGGATAAATGGAATTATTCCATATGTCGATTTAGATAAATTTACAGAAGATGTATTATTAGACGATAACACTAGTATAATAAACAGTGGAAATAATATTAAACCTCAAAATAATATATCAGAAATAACAATTACTGTAACTTATGGAGAAACTTTATCACAAATTGCATATAGATATGCTACTACTGTATCAAGTATTGCCAGTTTAAATAACATAGCAAATCCAAATTTAATATATGTAGGACAAAAGTTAATAATAAGGACTACAGAAAATAACGATAATTTTAATAATCAAGTTGAATATTATAGAGTAAAGGAAAATGATACACTTTCACAAATAGCTAATAAGTATAATGTAACAGTTGAAAGTATTGCACAAGAAAACAATATATCAAATCCGAACTTGATTTATATAGGGCAAATATTAAGAATAGAAGTATTAAGATATGATGTTCATGGAACAGGAAGTACAATTTATTTAGTTAGACCTAATGATACATTATCTCAAATTGCTTTAGATTATAATACTTCAGTAAGTGAACTTGTAAGATTAAATGATATAAAAAATCCAAATCTAATTTATGTTGGAGAAAAACTAAGAGTTTAGAAAAAAGATGCATTTTGCATCTTTTTTTGTGTTGAGTAAGTGAAAATATAATGAAATGACAGAATAAAGTTTTACATAACTATCGCTACATGGTATAATATAAACATAGTTTTTATTGGTACTCCTATGCTACATGGAGTTTAATATATATGTATTAACAGGCAATTTTTAATCGACTAATGTCAAGGGGGAATACTATGAATATAAGTGTTTTATTTATTGGTTTTACTGCTGAACTATTAGGGATAACTATATATTCAATAATAGTTTATGGCATTTTTGGACTTACTCAAGAAAAAGTAAAAAATAATCCTAAAAAACGATTATTAAGACAAAAGATTAGAATGTGTGAACATTTAATATTAGGATTAGTTACACTTTTACTTTTAATATGGTGTATATCACAGTTTATTTTTTTCGGTGCGACTGTTACTACCACTTTTCAAACAATAGTAGCTGGTATTTTATTATTATTTTGGTGGGTAATGGCATATTTTTTCTCATCATTTAATTGTGCAATGCTAATAGTAATATTGCAAGTCATACTATGTGTCGCTTTTTCTGACATCTCTACTACTACTGTTTATTCTGACGATGAATTAATGAGCAAAGAGTATATAGAGTATTATGAACATAAAAATTTACCTCAAAAAGTAAGTGAGGATAAAATAGAATTTTTTGATTTTTATTATTACTCTGAAATTGATGAAAAGTATAGGCATTGTTTTAGCACACAAGAATATAATGTTGAAGTAAAATATGATATTCCCAATGAGAAAAAAGAATATTATGAAATGTTTAGTCGTACTAATATCATAAAAACAGACGGAATTGGTATATATTATACTTCAAAGTCCAAGCCAGTAGTTGTTATTCATGCAAAGTAGAACATTTGGCTCTTAAGTTAATGTAATTACATTCTTGAGAGCTTTTCTAATTAATGTAGAATTATTTATATATTTTGTGTATAATAAATATAGAGCACATTAAGGAGAAAAAAATGAAATTAGAATTTAAAATTTTAATATATAGCATGATTAATAATTTAGCTATTTCTATAATAAAAGTAGTAGGTGGAATTTTATTTGGTTTAAGTTCACTTTTTGCAGATGGTATGCATACTTTTAGTGATTTTGTAACAGATATTGTTTGCTTAATAGGGGCAAAGATATCTAAAAAAAGACCAACAAAAATGCATCCTTTTGGCTTTGGAAAAGTAGAATATTTAACTAATTTATTTGTTGGAATAGTTCTTTTACTGTTAGGTATATTTATAATATATAATGGATTTGGACATAAAGAAAATATACCACCACTATCATTATTAATTTTGCTATTTGTAGTATTTATGCTAAAACTTATTGCTATTTTAGTTATGCATAAAACAGGAGAGAAAATTAATAGTCAGTTATTGATTACATCAGTAAAAGAATCTACAGCAGACTTATATTCTACAATAGGGGTTATAATAATAACAATTCTTTTGCAATTTTCAGAAAAGATAAAAATATTAAAGTATTCAGATATGGTAGGCTCTGTTCTAATAGGTATAATAGTATTAAGGTCTGCATATCAAATAATTAGAGAAAATTCATTATTACTAATAGGTGAAGTAGAAGATAATAAAGAAGTAATTGAAAAAGTTAAAGAGTTTGTACTACAAGAAAAAGAAATTGAAGATACTAAAGTATGTTTAGTAAAATATGGCTCATATTATCAATTACAACTAATTATAGTAATGAATCCTAAAATTAGTTTAAGCAAAGTTACTAAAATAGAAGATGAAATAAAAAGAAAAATTGTTAGACATAGATCTTTAAAAATTAAGTATGTTACAATTTTTATTAAAGATAAAATATAAAATAAAACACTGAGAATTAATCTCAGTGTTTTTATGTTCTATAATATGTTAAGCCAAATTTTACTATTCTTAAAAATTCAGGAATATTAAAAAATAGTAATATTATAACTATAGCAAATAAAAGTATTGTTTTTATTTTATCGTTTTTAATTAATTTGTCTATTAGTAAGTAAATTAAAACAATATATGCCCATGAAAAGTATAGAGAATATAATATTAGACCATTTTCTGCAGTTCCCCAACCCAATATACATAATATTAAGAAAGAGAATATTATCCATAGAAAAGATATTAAAGCTAATTTGTTTTTCCTATTTAATATGAAGCTTATTAAGCATAAAATTAATATAGCAATTCCTATTAAGCATATAAAATTAACATCATCAAGTCTATATGCAACAGGCAATGTATCAGCTAATATATGACTTTTAGGTGCAATAAAAATAGACTGTACAAAATATAAAAATTGTTTTAATTTATCAATAAATAAAAGTTTTTGACCAGCAAATCTCATTAACTTAGTTATTTCTTGTATAATATTTATAAATACATGCATTTGTCCAGATATAATGGTTAAACCTACAAAAGCAATAAAACATTTAAATAAATTTTTTATCCAATTTTTAAAAGATTCAAATTTACTAATTAATGGAAAAATAATGCCACTAGTAAGTAATGTTCCAACAGCACCTATATATAAGTAGTTAGTCTTACTTATTTGAAAATAATATACATATATTGCTAAAACAAGGTAAAATAAAGCAAATATGTATTGCTCTATAATAAAGCTAAAAAGTATAAAAGGAAATGTACTAAAGCAAAAAGCAAAAAATAAGATTTCGTGTTTTCCTTTTAAATTTAGCATTTTGGAAATCATAAAGACTGTTAATGCTAAAAGAAAAATTTGTATTGTAGTAATAAAAACTGCATATCCGTTTGGAATAAAAAATAATAAATCTTTTAGTATGTAAGCAATTATAGCAAATGGCATTGCAAATACTCCAAAAAATGGTTGACGTATATCATTTTCATCTAAATTTATGTTTAAAAATGTATTTCCTCTAAATAATTTTCCAGTATCTGTTGTATAAATTATATCTACTCTGCCAAATACTTCTTCATTATTTTGTTTACATACAGGCTCATAAAAGCAGTTTGTAAGATTATACAATATTAATGTGGCAAAAAATCCTATAACAGTTATAATAACTAAAGTGTACTTTTCAGATTTAGTCATAGAATTATATATCTCTTTTATTTTCGGAGCGAGTTTTAAAGTCAAAATGTAAATTATTTGTATAAGTGCAGGAATTACCATGAGTGATAATAAAAATATAGTATTTTCATTAGAAAATGAAATATTTAAAAATTTGTGTATAAATGTACTAAAAGCGTTAATACCAGTACTTGAGTAATTAATTAGCACCTTACAAATATAAAGTGATAAAATACTTGAAAATATCAATGCTTTCAAGTTGTATTTTTTAAATAGATTTTTAAATTTTATACTAAATATTATTCCTATTATAAAAGTTAAAATAAGACTAATAATTAATTCATTATTTGTTGCTCTTTCTGATGTGAGTAATGTTACAAAAGAAAGTGATATACAAAAAATTATGTTTAAAATAATATTTTTATTAAAAATTTTACTTATCATTTTACCTCCAAATTAATAATTATTATATTAAATATTTCTATATCAAATTAGCATATTAAAGGTAATTTGTCAAGTTATAATATC
>CANQVI010000014.1 GCA_947627255.1 uncultured Clostridia bacterium
AGGCCACTTTAGTGGAGGCCAGTAGTATAGGCTTTTAGCCGAAAAGGAAAAACCACCAGCTAAGCTGGTGGAAATTTTTTGTTTAAAGAATATTTTTAATTCGTTTTTTATTACAACTATTATATTTTTTTGCTTTATGATATAATCAAATTATTGAGTGTAGGAGGTTGAAGTGGAAGAAAATAATAAATCTGTTAAAAAGACAGAAAATAAAAAAATAGAAAATTTTAGCAAAATAGAATCATCTCTAATAGCATTAAGTGAAAATTATCCAAATATGCAAGAGATAAACTTTGATTGGCAAGATAAAAATGAATTAAGATATATTTCAGATGATTCATTGGAACTTGCATATGAAATTTTAAGTAGGTATAAAATTTCTATATCATCATCAGAAAATGAATTCGCTTTTACAATAAATTTAGCTAATTTGTGTGATAATACTACAACTACAAAAGGGTTGATAGAGAAAATAAAAAAAGGCGAACAAGGGCTTTCTTCTGGAAATAGAACATTTACACTGGGAAAAGAAACTACTATAAATAGACTATGTAGAAATTGTAAATATGAAAAGTGTCCAAAAACAATAGCGTCATATATTCATTATTTAATTTGCAAGAATAAATTAAAAGATAAATTAGAAGATAGAAAAAAATATAGGAAAAATAAGGATTTAGATCCATATTATTCTTTTGAATGGAACTATGGAAATATACTTAGAATGATTCCAGATGAAATGTATGAATTTTGTTATAAAATAGTAAAATTAAATTTAGTATATGTGGAAAAATTTTTAACAAATAATCAAAGAGCAATAAGAATAATTAATCAATATTTTTGCTCAGATATAAAATTGATATATGGCGACTTGAATAAAATAAAAGATTTAAAAAGAGATATAAAATCATGGTCAGTTCTTTTGAGAAGTCCTAATGAAAAACTTGAATTATGTTCAAGTTATAGTTGTGGATTACCTGGATGTGTATTAGAAATATCTGGTTTGATATATTATTTGCTAGATACTGGAAAATCAGATGTATTAGAAGCAGAAAGAAGATATTATAAAGAACATAAAGAAGAAATGGATAAGGAACTAAATAGTTTATTATCTAAAAAAACCAAGGCTGTTAAAGATAGATTAAAGAACTCGTTAGAAGGTTTTAAGATATATGAAAATAAGGTTGAAAATTTAAATGAACTTATTTCTGCTCTAACAAATCGTAATCAAAGAAGTCTACATTGTTGCATAGAGGGCGAAGATAAATACGAAAAAGAAAATTTAATAAAAATAATAGCTAATTTTTTATATGAAAATAAGATTATTAAAGAGAACAATATTAAATCGATAACACTTCAAAATTTAGCCTCAGAAAATACAGTGTTAAAGGGTAGCAACTATGTTCTTAGTCATCAAAGTATCGAAGAAGGAAAAATTTATGTTGTAAGTGGAATAAGTGAATTTATAAGTGACTATGCTTTATATAAAAATAGTAAAAGTTATGGTGCTTATTCTGAACTTAGAGAAAAACAGTGGCTTCACACAATAGATATATTGACTGAAATAGGCTATTCAAATTATATAATTTTAGAAGGAACTTCAAAAGAAATAGATGAGTTATTCAAATTAGATACAAAATTACAATATATATATCAAAATTATAGGTTAAAAGTTCCAGAACTATCATTAGATGAAACTTTTAATTTATATTATAAAAACCTAGATGATTCACTATTAAACAAACTAAAATCTAATGAAAATAAATATAAAAAACAATTTATTGAATATGTTAGTTTAAATAAAAACTTTATTCCTTTTGATAATAGAGAATTAGCATCATATTTAGCCTTATATAGTAACTCTAAAGGTGAAATAGTTTTTCCAGAAAATATATATAAAAAGGAATCAGTTGAAGAAGCTTTAAAAAATATTGTTGGTTTGGATAAAGTAAAAGAAAAAGTAAAAGAATTTGAAAACTATATGATGTTTAAAGTGAAAGCAAAAACAAGAGGATTAAAGATAGCAAATTCTAATATGCATATGATATTTACTGGAAACTCTGGAACTGGTAAAACAACTATCGCAAGAATTATGGCAAAAATGCTATATGATATGGGTGTAATAAAAGAAAATAAATTGCTAGAAGTAGAAAGAAAAGATTTAGTTGGAGAATATATTGGTCAAACCGCAGTAAAGACTTCTGAAGTAATACAAAAGGCTTTGGGAGGTGTACTATTTATTGATGAGGCTTATTCTTTAGATTCATCTAGTGGAAATGATTATGGTAAAGAAGCAATAGCAACATTAATTAAAGCAATGGAAGATCATAAAGATGAACTTGTAGTAATATTTGCTGGATATGAAGATGAGATGAATTCTTTCATAAATATTAATCCTGGAATAGCGTCAAGAATTGGTTATACTTTTGATTTTCCAGACTATAATAGTGATGAACTTACAGAAATTTTATATAGAAAATTGAAAAATAGTGGTTTTGTTATAAAAGAGGAATGTAAACCTAAAGTAATAAGCATTATGAAATATTTTGCTGATGTTGAAAATATTGGAAATGGTAGATTTGCAGATAAAATATATCAGGAAATATTATTAAAACATGCTAAGAATAATGATGAAGAAATAGAATGTATAAAAGTTGAAGATATTCCAACTATTAATGAAATATCAAATAGTATGATTAATGGAAATTCAATGATAAATCCAGAATTAATAACTAAAGATGATTATAGAGAAACTGCAATACATGAAATAGGACATGCTTATGTTAGATATAAACTATTTAAAACTCCTGGAATTATAAAAATAACAATAAATCCAGAAGGTACTGGAACACTAGGTTACGTAAGGCACAAATCAGATAATGGAAAGTATCTAGATAAAAAAACAGAGCTTTTAAATTATATAAAAGTATATTTGGCTGGAATGGCTTCTGAAGAAGTTTTTCTAGGAGAATTTTCTAATGGAAATACATCTGACCTGGAAAAAGCAACTCAAACAGCTAGAAGAATGATTACACAATATGGAATGTCTAAGTTTGGATTGGGATATATTAGAAATCCACAAGGAAATTTAGAAGTAGAAGTACAAAAAGAAATAAATTCTATGCTTGCAGATTGTTATAAAGAGGCAATTCAAATAATATCGGATAATAAAGGTATAATAGAAAAGGTTGTAAATTATATACTAGAGAAAAAGGAAATAGACGAAGAAGCTTTTTTAAATATAATGAAAGAGAAATAAGGAGGAAATAAAATGGATATTATTGTAAAGGGAAATGGAAAGAAATTTATATCACCAGATGAAATAGTTTTAAATATAACTTTTACTACAAAAACTGAATCATATGATGAAGCTTTAGCAAAAGGTACTGAAAATGTTAAAAGAGTTCTAGAAGAAGTGTTAATACCTAATGGTTTTAGTGCAAATGATTTAAAAACTAGAAATTTTGTCGTAAAAAAGGAAACAAAATATAATGAAAGAAGTAGGGAATATGAATTTGTTGGATATTCATTTAATCAATATGGTAGCTTAAAATTTGATTATAGTAAAGAAAAATTATCAAAATTAATGTACGAATTAGCACAAGTAAAAAATCCACCTATGTATTATTTTAATTTTGGAATAAAAGATAAAGATAGTTCAAGAAATGAAGTGCTAAAGGCAGCATTTGATGATGCCAAAGAGCAAGCAAATGGAATTGCACAAGCAGCTGGAAAAACTTTAAAACAATGTGTGAAAGTAGATTTCCAACCTTTTGATCAAGGATATATATCTAAGAGTGGAATAGATGGTGCTTTTGGAAATGTTCTTGAAAGAAGAGTGGAAACTGCATATTCTAGTGATGTAAGAGAAAATATATCTTCAACATTTACACCAGAGGACGTAGAAATAGAAGAAACTTTGTATTGCTTATGGATAGCAGAATAAAATTATATTAAAATAAGATTAAATATTTGACATCTTAAACATAATAATATATACTTAATATGTAAAAAATAGTAGGTGATTAAATGCAAGTAAAACAAAAGTTTAATAAGTATATATTAAATGATGTTTACAAGTTGAAAAATACTTGTATATTTGCTGAACATAAAAAGATAAGAGGGTAGTATTATACTACCTTCTTATCTTTTTTATTGCCTATATTTTTAGTGATAGGAGTGATGTTATATGTCAAAAGTTGATGTCGTATTAGGAACATTTTATGGCGACGAAGGAAAAGGAAAGATAATAGATTATCTTTCAGAAAATGCTGATGCTAGTATTAGATGCTCAGGAGGAAATAACGCAGGACATACTATTAACGTAAATGGAAAAAAGTTTGCTTTTCATTTAATTCCATCAGGAATTCTTAATAGTAATACTAAAGCAATTATTGGAAATGGAGTAGTAATTGATCCAAAAGTTTTAATAGAAGAAATAGAAGAACTAAAGAAAAATGGATATTCTGTAGATAATCTATATATAAGTGATAAAGCACATATAATAATGCCTTATCACATAATGATGGATAAATTGCAAGAAGAACTAAGAGCTGAAAATAAAATAGGAACAACAGCAAGAGGTATAGGTCCTGCATATAGTGATAAATATGAACGTTCAGGAATAAGAGTAGAAGATTTTATTTCAGATAAATTTGAAAGTATTGCTAAAGAAAATATTGCAAAGAAAAATAAAATATTTAAGATGTATCAAAAAGAGGAATTAAATGCAGAAGAAACTATTGAACAGTATAAAAAATATGCACAATATTTGAAAAAATATGTTGTGGATAGTGTGGATATGTTACACAATTTATTAGAAGAAAATAAGAATATTGTTTGTGAAGGTGCACAAGCTACACTTTTAGATATAGATTTTGGCAATTATCCTTTTGTTACATCATCTAATCCAACAATTGGTGGGGTAATGACTGGTACTGGAATAGGTCCCAAATATATTGGTGAAGTATATGGTGTGTTAAAAGCATATTCATCTAAAGTTGGAGAAGGAATGTATATAACAGAACAAGACAATGAAATAGGTGATACAATAAGAGAACTTGGACATGAATATGGTACTACTACTAAAAGGCCAAGAAGATGTGGTTGGCTTGATTTAGTAGCATTAAAATATGCTGCTAGATTAAATGGATTAACAGGACTTGCAATTAATCATGTAGATACAATTGGTAAATTAGATAAAATAAAACTATGTGTTGCTTATGAATATGAAGGACAAAGAACAATGAGATTTTCTACTAATAATGAATATTTGAAAAAATGTGTACCTGTTTATGAAGAATTTGATGGTAATTTTGGAGATATCAGCAATATAAAAAGGAGAGAAGATTTACCAGAAAATGCTAAAAAGTATTTAGATAGAATTGAAGAAATAGTAAATGTTCCTATTAAGTTTATTGGAACAGGTGCTGATAGAAATGATATGATAATAGTTGATTAGGAGAATAGTATGGATATAAATACACTTAAAGCTATATCACCTATTGATGGTAGATATAGAAAAATAACAGATGATATAAGCAAGTATTTTAGCGAATTTTCATATATAAAATATAGAGTTTTAGTAGAAGTTGAATGGCTAAAAGTATTATTACAAAATAAGAATATTGTAAAAGATGATATTAAATTAAATGCAATAGAAGGAATATATAAAAACTTTAATATTGATGATGCAACAAGAGTAAAAGAAATAGAAAATAAGACAAATCATGATGTTAAAGCAATAGAATATTTTGTTAGAGAAAAATTAGAACAGTATAATTTAGAAAAGTATTCATATTTAGTACATTTCGGATGTACCTCTGAGGATATAAACAATGTTGCATATGCTTTGATGTTAAATGATTGTATGCAAAATTTAATTATTCCAAGTTTTGAAGAACTAAGCAATAATGTGAAAAAATATGCAGTGGAATATAAAGATATTCCTATGCTTGCACATACTCATGGTCAACCTGCTACTCCTACTACAGTTGGAAAAGAACTAGCTGTTTTTGTATATAGGTGGAATAGCATAGTAGCAAAAATTAAAAATATAAAATTAAAAGGAAAATTTAGTGGTGCTGTTGGAAATTATAGTGCACATTTAGTTGCATATAGTAGCATAAATTGGATAGAGGTAACTAAAAAATTTATAGAATCTTTCAATATAGAATATAATCCATTAACAACACAAATTGAAAATCATGATAGTTTATGTGAAGTATTAAGTTATATAAAATTATTTAATAATATAACTTTAGATTTTAATAGTGATATGTGGATGTATATTAGTATGAGATATTTTAAGCAAAAGACTATTGCTACAGAAACAGGATCATCAGTTATGCCACATAAAGTTAACCCTATTAATCATGAAAACTCTATGGCAAATATTCATATGGCAAATAGTATAATAGATAATTTTACTAATAATTTACAAATTTCACGTATGCAAAGAGATTTAAGTGATTCTTCTAATTTAAGAAATATAGGAGTGGTACTTGCACATACATTAGTATCGGTTAAACAAAGTATAATTGCGTTAAATAAAATGGAAGTAAATAAGGAAGTTCTAGAAAAAGAATTAAATGATAATCCAGAAGTTCTAGCTGAAGCAATTCAGACAATTTTAAGAAAAAATATGTATGATAATGCATATGAGCTATTAAAAGAATTTACTAGAGGAAAAAATGTAAAAATAGAAGATATTAAAGAATTTGTAAAGGGACTTAATATTGATGTAAAAGATAAAGAAATATTATTAGAACTTACACCTTCAAAATACGTAGGCATATCTGCTAAATTAGTAGAATTTATTGAAAAAAATTAGTACTAGTGATATTATAATTGCAAGTTTAGGAGGTGATACTTTGGAAAATACAAGCAACAACTTGATGTTTAAAGTATTTACTAGAATGTTCTTAGGACTTCTTGCAACAGCGATAATAGCTATTTATACATTTTATAGTGGAATGCTGTTAAAAATACCATATTTAGCTATATGTATTGCAGAAATAGTAGTTGTGTTATTATTTAGTTTTTTATTTAAAAAACTACCTGCAATAGTTGTTACAATATTATATTTTGTTTATGCAATTTTAACAGGTATAACTTTTAGTACCCTTTTCCTACAATTTAACATATCAACAATGGGAATAGCATTTCTAGCTACTGCATTATTATTTGGTGCTTTAGCAATATATGGATATGTAACTAAGAAAGACATTAGTAAATTTGGTACATTATTTACAGTTACTTTAATAATAGGAGTAATAGTATCAATCATTAATTTAATAATTGGTAATACAATAATAGATATAATACTAGATTGGGTAATATTATTTGTATTTTGTGGACTTACAGCCATTGACATGAACAAAATAAAAAATATAGCTTTATATAGTAATGATGTAAAAGAACCAGAAAAAATATATGTATATGGAGCTATGGAATTATATTTAGATTTTATTAATATGTTCCTAAGAATATTATCAATAATAAGTAGATTTTCTAGAAGAGATTAAATATATAGAGGTGTTTATTATGAATTGGAATGAAGCATATGAACTTTTAAAGAAATATAATAAAGAGGCATTTCATATTGAACATGCTTTAACTGTTTCTTTTGTAATGGAATATTTTGCACAAGAATATAATGAGGATAAAGAGTTTTGGAAAACAGTAGGACTTCTACATGATATAGACTTTGAGATGTGGCCACAAGAGCATTGTAAAAAATGTGTAGAACTACTAAAAGAGGCAAATTTAAGTGATGAGTTAATACGTGCAGTATGTTCTCATGGATACGGACTATGTAGTGATGTTAAACCAGAAAAGCAAATGGAAAAAATATTATTTGCAACAGATGAATTAACTGGTTTAATATGGGCAGCAGCAAAAATGAGACCATCACATAGTACAAAAGATATGGAAGTATCTAGTCTAAAGAAAAAATTTAAAGATAAAAAATTTGCTGCAGGATGTTCTAGAGATGTAATAAAAAACGGAGCAGAAATGCTAGGCTGGGAATTAGATAAACTATTTGAAGAAACAATAAATGCTATGCGTTATGCAGAAGATAAAGTGGCAGAAAAAATGTAAAAAAAGACCAATTTGGTCTTTTTTTTATACAAAATGTTTATTTTATGTAAATCGTGTGGTATAATAGTTCCACAAATAAAAAGTATGCTTTAAGAAAATTTTTAAGGAGGTATTTGTATGGCTAATAATTATATTGGTAAAAACAAATTAAAATTATCTAATGAAAACTTAAAAAAAGTATTATTAAAAGAAAAGGAGTTAAGATATATAACTCGGTAAAACAAATAATTATATTACTTTAAGTTTTTGCATTAGAGCAGAAAAAATTCAAAAAAGATTTGCAGAGTTCGTTAAGAAAAACGAAAAAAAGCTAATACTAGATGGATGGGATTTAGGATATGAAAAAATGTATATGCTAAAAAAGAATATGCGTATATATATTTCACCTTGTAGAATATTATCTTGGATTAATATGGTGATTATGTTCCCATCAAGTGGCGATATTCAAAAAGATATTGAGAATAATTATGACAAAGTAGAATCATTTTTAGATATATTTTATAATTTAGAAGATGATATTAGAGTTACTTTAGATATTACATATACAGTTGAAAAGGAAATATGTAAAAATGCAAATAAAATAAAAGAAGCATTGCTAAGTCTAAATTACGAGCCTAAAAAAACATGTGAAAATGATTTTAGAAAATTCAACATTGAAAAAAAACATAATGTAACTAATACAGTATCTTTAAGAAATAATGACAAAAATATAATTGCTAATATAGCAACTAGTATAGATAATATTATAGTGCATAAAGAAAAATTAAACGAAGAAATGCTGTGTTCTTCATACTTCTATGCCACAGAATATACTAAAATTCACTATAATATTATTAAAGCTTTAGATAGTGATTTTTATAATGCAAATCATGAATTTTACGAATCTATAAAATAAAAAGCAGTTTTATACTGCTTTTTATCTTTCTATGATTATAGTTTGTGAAAATAGTTGATTTTTCAAATCAGCGTATATTTGAGAATTTGATTTAGAAGATATTATTTTTTTAACTTCCCATAATCCAAGACCAGATTTTATCTTCTTACTTGAAGCACCTTTTTTAAATATAGTGTTTGTATCAACAATTAAATTAGGTGCTATTGAATTTTTAATTTCTATCATATCTGCTTGTTTAGCTTTATTATATGAAAAATTTATATAAATTTGTGGATGTAAAGCTTTTTCAGTTGCTTCTATTGCATTGTCTAATAGTATTCCTAATATTCTTGAAAGGTCGGTAAAATCAAAAGATATATTACTTATATCTGTATTGACTGATATGTTAAATTCTATATGTTTCTTTTCAGCTCTAAAATATTTTGAGCCTACAATTCCATATATAGCAGGTTGATTTATAACTTCAGGACTAATAGCTTCTACATGAGTTATTCTTTTAGATTCGTCTATTAAATTATTTATATGTTCATCAAGTTTTGAGTATTGTTTAGTTAATATATAACCATTAATAGATTGCAATATATTATTATAATCATGCTTTAATATTCGTAATCTATCTACTGTTTCTTCAAGTGCCTTATTTTGTATCTTTTTATTCTGTAAATCATATTCACAATTTGTATAGTAATTCATGTATTTAATTACTAAGGAGATTACAAAATAGATTAAAGATAGACTAACGATATTAAGTGCTAATAAATTAAATGAGTAATCTGTATTTGTAATATTAAACTTTAATATATTTGGCATTATTATTAGTGATATTATTGATATAATTAAGAACATCTTTTTGCTATTTAATTTAAATAAATCATGTTCATTATTATCTTTAATGTAATTTGATATGAAATATGTAAAAATTAGCATAAAGATAAATTGCATAGTATAAAAAATACAAATAGTATCGATTTTAGTAAATAGATAACTAAATGGTATTTTAACAAAAATCCTAATTATAAAATATGATAGTAATGAGCAAAATAATACACTAAAGTTTAACAATATAATACTTGTAAATGTAAAAACATTTGGTGTTTTAAGTGCATATTTGTACAAAATAAAAATAGCACATAATGTTATTATATATTTTAAATTATTATCACAAAATTCTAATAAAATTGATATTAAAAGAGAGATTCCTAATATATGTAGTTTATCTATTAAATGTAAATTTTCTTTTTTAGATGCTTTAGTCAAAAAATTAATAAAAATGAAAAAAGTTAAAGCATGTATAAATATTTTAATAAAACTAGTAAGTAAAGTCATTTCATATAATCCTTTCGTTGTCACAATGCGACTAACTTTACTATACTTTTTATTAAAAGTCAATGCCTTAAAGTAATAATCTACAATTTTCGACAAAATTAATATTAGATTCTATAATGCTAAAAAGTAAAATATGTCTTCTTTATACAAATTTTGTCTAACAAATTTAAAATTAAATTTTAAGTAGTATAATTCTAGTAAATTTGGAGGAGATAGTATGGAAAAAGTAGAATATATTTATGATTTTATTATAAAAACAAAATTTGAATACTTTATGAGTGATGTAATACGAGATATAAAAGTAATTGATTTTGCTATATTAAGTTGTGATGTTATATATAAGACTAATGTATATAATAAAATGAAAGAAAAGTATGCCTTTGATTTAGAAAGAATAGGCTTTTCAAAAGCTATGGAAATAATGTCAAGTTATTACCCTATAAAAAACTTATCTGAGGAGTCAATAATTAGAAATAGTTTAAGTGTATTAAGAAGATGGATAATAAGGTGTAGTGGATATATGTGTGTTAGAAAACTTGCAGAAGAAAATGTAGTAGATGGAATAGATCTTTACATGAAAAAGTATGTTTTAAGTGATGATGTATCGGATATTAATACTTTAAATGATAAATTAAATAATATAGATGAAGATATATTATCATGTCTTAGAAGTAGTATATAGGAGGAAGATATGGATAAAGTAGATAATTTATATAATAAACTACAAGAATTTGATAATAAAAAAGTTAATGGAATATTAAAGGATATAATTGTAATAGATGGTGCAATAGTGCAAGACTCGAATTTAGAGTATAAAAGGGATATATATTTAACGATTAATGAAAAATACAAAAACGAATTAAGAAAATTAAAATATGACAAGATAATTTCGATAGTTGATGAAAAAGTAGATGAATATGTAGAAAGCAATATAAAAGAAATAAACACAATACTTGGTACATTAAAGACAATGCTTATACGTTTAGCTGGAATTAATCTATATTCTGAAGATAAAATTAATGAAATTTTATCTAAAATTGAAAAAGAAGATAAAAAAGAGCAAATATATAAATTGTATGAAAAATTAGATAATGAAATAACAAATAACATTAAATAGTATCTTGTACTTTTTAAATTTTCTTGTTATTATGTATTTAATATGGAGGTAGAGAAATGTCAAAAAGAGTATTAGTAACAGGAGCTTCTTCTGGAATAGGTAGAGATATAGCAAGAGAATTTTCAAAAAGAGGTTATGATTTAGTTATTGTAGCACGAGATAATGAAAAACTACAAGAATTAAAAGAAGAATTAAAAACAAAAGTAGAGGTTATTGCTACAGATTTAAGTGTAGAAGAAAATTGTATAGAATTATTTAACAAAGTAGGCTATGTAGATATATTAATAAATAATGCTGGATTTGGTATATTTGGTAAATTTAGCAATACAGATTTAAATAAAGAACTAAATTTAATAAATACAAATGTTGTGGCAGTGCACATATTAACAAAATTATTCTTGCAAGAAATGGTAAAAAAGAATTCTGGGTATATACTTAACGTTTCGTCAATAGCAGGACATTTACCTGGTCCTTTAATGGATGCATATTATGCTTCAAAGTCATACGTCTATGTATTATCAACATCAATAA
Organism: uncultured Clostridia bacterium; assembly: GCA_947627255.1. Taxonomy (GTDB): domain Bacteria; phylum Bacillota; class Clostridia; order TANB77; family CAG-465; genus CAG-465. The sequence continues at coordinate 11,970 of CANQVI010000014.1, forward strand.
ATGAGGAACTAAAAAAAGATAAGTTAAATATTAAAGTTGGAACATTAAATCCAGGCCCTGTAAAGACTAATTTTAATAACGTTGCTAATGTAAAGTTTAGTATGCATTCATTAAGCAGTGAGTATGTAGCTAGATATACAGTAGATAAAATCTTAAAAGGAAAGGTAGATATAACACCTGGAATAGATATAAAATTATTAAGAGTTATAGCTAAAATAGTACCATTTAATATAATGGGTAAATTTGTATATGTAAGGCAAAAGAGAAAAGAAAAATAAATACAAATTTGACATAATATAGCATAAATGATATAATATTTCTGTAAAAAATATATTTAATATTTTTTAATTAAGAAGGAGGGATATACTTATGCTTAATAGCAAAGTATCAAAAGGTAGTGAGGCATTTACTAAGTTTATTGAAAGGAAGGAAAGTGTAAAAAGCTATATTGAAAAAACACAGATGATTCGGGTAAGTTATTCTTTTTTTACAAAAAATGAGAATAAAAAAGAATTAAAAGAAATACTTCAAAAGTTGGTAGAACTAAATGATGAGTATGAGCTTAATTATTTCTTTGAAGAAAGTGTAGCATATTATAAAGAAAAACTTATTGCACAAGAAACAAAAGTAAAAATTGAAATGCTATTTAGAAGAAAGACAAAATCTAATAAAAAGTTATTCTTAAATATCTCAAAAGATGTTATATTTTTAGAGAATGTTTTAAAGAAATATGTTGAGAGGAAGTATCCACAAGAGTTTTCAATTAGATGTTGTTTCTTAATATTCGATTTAGAAAGCTATTACAATTTTATAAAATCATATTTAGAGGATAATGACTATTTTGCATTGTATTCTTTTCAAAACAAGTTTATCAAAGGTGTTGTAAATTATAATTATGTTATTAATATGGTACATAATATGATTATATTTGAAGGATATAGTGGAAACATTAAAAATATTGGTATCGTACAGGCTTTTTATGATGTTGCAAATTATCTAATTATGATAAATGATAAGCTTATAGCTAAAATAAAGGAATAAAAACCTTTATTTTTTTTTATTAGTTAAAGTTGACATAAATATGAATAAGTGGTATAATGGATATGTGGATATTTTATCCATTTCAGGGGGTTCTATAATTTGTTCAAGAAGGGAGAATGAATATGGAACAAATGACAAATGTCGCTGAAAGAAAGGAAAGACTTGTACTAAGTTTTTCAATCAAGAAAGGAAAAGGTGTAGAATTATCTAAAAAACTTGCAGAGAAATTTAGAGATGAAAAAATTCGTTATAAGTTTAACATGACGAAAAATTCTTATTTCTATAATTTTAAAAATTTCTATATAAAAATCTACAATGATAGATATATAGATAGCAAGATGGAAGTTGTAGTGTATTCTCAAGAAAAAGAGAACAAACCAATCATTGATGAAGCATTAAGTATCGCACAAGAGTACTATTTAGAAACAGAAAAGAATGTACTATTCTTAAGATCTAATGTTAGATACGAAAATGTTACCAACATACTAAAAGTTGATAGAAGACTAAAATCTGAAATCAGTTTTAACAAAGAAGGAAAAATCTATGATTTTACAACAAAAATCGTATATACACTAACAACTGATGGGGAAACTTCTAATGACAATTTATACATCAAAATGATAGTTACAAAAAATATACTATTGTTCTTACCTATAATATTTCCTAAACTTTTCAGTGAAAAAGAGAGAATACGAAATGGGTTAAAAAATAATATGGAAGAGATAATTTAAACTCTTCTTTATTTTTTGCTAAAATTATGGTATAATTCACTTACTTTATAATATTAGACAATTTAAAAAATATTAAATTGTAAGGAGGTAATAATTATGAGCCAAATATTATTAGATTCGTATTTCATGATAGGATTACATCAAGAAAGATTTAAGGAGATTAATGTTTACAGATTAAATAATTTGTTATATCTTGCTGAAGCATACTATATGTGCTTAAATGATACAGACAAATTATATAATGAAGCATTTAATGTTAGTGTATATGGTGTATATGTAAAAGAATTAACGGAATTTTTTGGTAAAGAGTTAAATAGCATCCTTATAAATGATATTCAAATTAAAATGGGAAAGGAAATAGAAGATAAGAGAAAAGAAATATTATATGAAATTTATAAAATGTACTCAAAAATGTCAGATTGGACTATAAGAGAAATAATATTGTCTGATGATTCACCAGCAGGTGTAATATTTTCAAATCCTTATTCTCTATATTGTAACTATGTTAATCCTTTAAGTGTGAAAATAAACAAAGAAGATGTAAAGGAGTGGTTTAAGAGAAACTGCTTATAATAAAGAGAGGCATACTCTCTTTATTTTTTTAACTAAATATGTTATAAGCATTAATAAGGAGAAAGAAAATGGGTGTAGAAAAATTAAATAAGTTTTATGATAAATTACAACTAGAATATGGGGAAAAGTCGCTATCTTCTATATATAATGGCGGATGTCAAAATTGTCCAGATATTTGCTTTGTGTTTATGAATCCTACAGGAAAAAATATAGCTTCACTTCCAAATTGGAAAGGAAGAAAATCACCTTGGATTGGAACAAAGAATATATGGAAATTATTTTATAATATAGATTTAATAAGCAAAGATTTGTTTGATAAAATACAAAGTATGAAATCTAGTGATTGGAATGAGGAGTTTGCAGATAAAGTATATGATGAAGTTACTAATAATAAGTTTTATATTACTAATCTTGGAAAATGCACACAAATAGATGCAAGACCTTTGCCAGATAAAGTATTAAAACAATATTTAGAGCTTTTATATAAGGAAATTGATATGGTAAAGCCTAAAAAAATAGTAGTATTTGGAAATCAAGTAAGTAGTATTTTTTTAAATAGAAAAATTTGTGTTAATAGCGTAAGAAAACAGAAATTTAATATTGAAATATTTAATAATAATTATCCAGTTTATTGCGTATTTTACCCAATTGGAAATGGAATGAGAAATATTGATTTAGCAATAGAAGATTTAAAATATATAATAAATAAAAAATAAGCAGATTTTTTCTGCTTATTTTGTTAATAGATAAATAGATTCTGCTAAGTTTCCAATCTCAGATATCAATAATACAATTCCTGTTAATGTAGTTATTGTAACTACTGAAGCAAATGGATTAAGTATAATACCAATACCAAATGCTAAATGTAAAAGTGAACTAATTAGCATTAATGACCATGCTGGTGAGGCAACAGATTTCAAGTTAAAAGCAAATTGGAATTTTATTATAAATTGTATAACTAGCCAAATTCCAACAATTATTCCTAAGAATTCATTAAGAATTGAAGGCTTAAATATAAAGAATAAACCAATTATTGTATATACTGTTCCTTCAATGAGCTCAAGACTCATTGCTCTAAATTCTGTGTTTGCAGTAAAATATGATACGATATGAACAATGCCAATTAGTGCAAGTACAATACCAATAATTACTACTATAAATGTTAGCGATGCTTCTGGTTTAAAAATTAAGAATAAAGAAAATATTATTAATAGTATAGATGTAGCTATTGACATTTTTTCAAATTTTTTAATCTTATCTAACATATTACTACCTCCTTTTTGAAAATAGTATCATATCGGTTAAAAATAATCAATATAGCATACTCTTTTAATATTATTAAATATAAAACTTAAAATATAATATATACTTTAAATTTTGGTTATAATATTAAAAATTATAAGTTATGTAGAAGATGCTTCAACATTGACTTTAAAATCTAAATGTGATAATATATTTTTGAAATTTAATTTGGAGGATAATCATGTTAAAGGTTATGTTTGTATGTACTGGAAATATCTGTAGAAGTGCAATGGCTCATCAATATATGCAAAAAAGATTATATGACTTAAAAAGAGAAAACGATATAGCCGTTTCTTCATGTGGAATATCAGCAATAACAGGACAAAGAGCTACTACAAATGCAATAGAAACTATGAAAAAATATGATACAGATATGTTGTTTCATAAAGCTACTAATATTTTTGATATTGATATAGAAAATTATGATTTAATTTTTGGTATGACAATACAGCATAAAAATTATATCTTAGCATATTTTCCAAAATTAAAAGGTAAAGTGTTCACACTAAAAGAATATGTTGAAGAAAATGTTAAAAATGTAGATATAGATGATCCATGGGGCTATGATTTAAAAATATATGATTCTTGTTCAAAAGAAATCGTGGATTGTGTGGATAAACTTCTAAAGAAAATATAAAGGAAGTGGATATATGATTGTTATAGGATCTGACCATACAGGAATAGATTTAAAGAAAATGATAATTAAATATTTAGTGTCAAAAGATATAGATATTTTAGATGTTACAGACTATAAAGACCAAACTGGAGATGATTATCCAGATATTGCATATACAGTAAGCAAGAGTGTTTTAAAAAATAATTGCTTAGGAATAGGAATTTGTGGTACTGGAATTGGTTTTTCTATAGCTGCAAATAAAGTTAATGGAATAAGAGCAGCAGTTTGTACAGACAAATATATGGCACAAATGACTAGAAAAGATAATAATGCTAATATTTTGTGTTTAGGCTCAAGATTAAAGTTAGATAATGTTCTAGATATAGTTGACGAATTTCTATTTACAGAATTTCTTGGAGAAAGACATCAAAGAAGAATAGACAAAATAGCTCAAATAGAAAAATGTGAAAAGGATGGTGTAAATTATGGCGATAGTTTATAGTGTTACTGTCATAGCATTTGCATGTTGCTTTATACTTACACCATTTGTAATTACTATGTGTAAAAAGAAAGGTCTTGTTGATGTACCTAAAGATAGCAGAAGGGTACACTCAAAACCTATGCCAAGATGTGGTGGAATTGCAATATTTACTGCATCAATGATTGCACTTGCTACATATTATTTTTTAACAAAAGACATACCATCTATAGCATTTAATACTCAGTTTTGGGGATATTTAATTGGTGCAATTTTAATATTTGCTATGGGTATAATAGATGATATATTTACTTTAAAAGCTAGATATAAATCTATATTTGAATTTGCTGCTATTTTTATAGTTTTCTTTTTTGGAATACGAATTGAAAACATTGGAAACTTGCAATTAGGATGGTTTTCTTTACCAGTTACATTTTTATGGATAATAACTGTTTTAAATGCAATGAACCTTATAGATGGACTTGATGGACTTGCTGCTGGTATTACATCTATTTCAGCATTATCACTTTTAATGTTATTTATATCTACATCTGCAAGTTTAGAGGCTATCGTTATAACAGCAGCAATAGTTGGTGCTGGAATTGGATTTTTACCATATAACTTTAATCCTGCTAAGACTTTTATGGGTGACTGTAGTTCTAACTTCTTAGGATTTACAATGGCATGTGTAACAATATTAGGATTTTCTAAAGGATATACAGCAGTAGAATATTTATCACCTGTATTAATTTTAGGTGTACCAATATTTGATACAATATTTGCTATGGTAAGAAGGGCAGTAAAAAGAAAACCATTATTTGCACCAGATGGTGGACATATACATCATAGATTAATAAAAGCAGGTTTTACACAAAGACAAGCTGTTTTAATTCTTTATACTATAACTAGTACACTTTGTATAATTGCAGTAGCATTAATAACTCAAGATGTTTGGAAACTTTCACTTTTAGTTATAATGTCTACAATGTTTATTGTGTTATGGATAGCTAGTATGATAAAAAATAGAGAATTAAAATCAGATCAGACTGTAAATAGCAGTTTTAAGGTTAATAATACTTAAAATAAGCATATAATATAAATGAAGGGAGATAATATATAATGAAAAATGAATTATTACAAGATTTAAAAGAGGCTATGAAAGAAAAGGATGCTCTAAAAAAAGATACAATTACTATGTTAAGAGCTGCAATTCTTCAAGTAGAAAAAGATTCACAAAAAGTTTTAAATGATGACGAAATATGTGCAATAGTTGCTAAAGAAGTTAAAAAGAGAAAAGAATCTATTAAAGAATATGAAGATGCAGGTAGAGAAGATATAGCAAATAATCTAAAAAGAGAAATCGAAGTTTTATCTAAATATTTACCAGAACAACTAACAGAAGAAGAAATTACTAATATGGTAAAGGAAGCTATAGCACAATCAGGAGCTACATCACCAAGAGATATGGGAAAAGTAATGGGAATATTAAGACCTAAAACTGCTGGAAAAGCTGATGGTAAAGTAGTAAGTGATATAGTAAAAGATATGCTTGCAAATATGTAAAAATAAGCCAAGTTAAATCTTGGCTTATTTATTGTAAAGGAGAGAAAAATGAAAGTATATAGTATTAATAACGAAAAATTCAAAAGTATATATATATCATATAATTTTACATTAGAAGTAAAAAATAAAAATATATACTCATATTATGCGGTACTAGCATCTTTAATGGCAAAAAGCTCTAAAAATTACACTACTCAAAAAGCTATTGAAAAATATTTAAATTCTTTATATGGCTCTATTTTTGATGTTAATGTTGAAAAAATAGGTGATTTATATAATTTAGAGTTTAGAGTAGAGTTTATTAATAAAAAATTTCTTCCTAATAACGAAGAATTATCCGAAAAAATATTATCTTTTTTGGAAGAAATAATATACAATCCATATGATTGGACAGAAGAAAATTTAGAAAGAGAAAAAACATTTATAATAGAAAGAATAAATGAAAGAAAAGATGATAAATTAAAATATGGAATCCAAAAAGCAGAGGAATTGATATGTAAAGATGAGCCTTTTGGAACATATTTATATGGAGAAAGCGAAGTAGTAGAAAAAATAAGTTTAGAGGATATAAAAAAAGCATATAAAGACTTAGTAAATTCATCTGTAACTATAATTGTATCAGGTAATATGAATGGATATGATAAATTAGCAAACAATATAGAAAATAAATTTGGAAAACATATAACATCAGAAAAAAATGTAGAAGAATTAGTATATAATACAAAACTAAATAATAATAATGAATATGAAGAAGTAAAAGAATTTCAAGATACAACTCAAAGTGTTCTAGCTTTAGGGCTAAAGATAAATGATGTAAGTATTGACGACTTTTATGCTTTAAATTTATATAATGCTATATTAGGAACAACTCCTTCTTCAAAACTATTTCAAAATGTAAGGGAAAAGGAGTCTTTAGCATATACTGTTAGATCCAGATATTATAGGTTTAAAGATATTTTAGTAATCTATGCTGGAATAAATAAAGAAAATTATCAAAAGACATTGGATGTTATAAACGAACAATTAGAAGATATGAAAAGTGGTAAGATTACTGAAATTGAATTTAGAAGTGCAAAAGATAGCTTACTTTCAGATTTGTTAGAGTGGAAAGATTCAAAAGTAGCTATGGAAAAAATGGTATATTCTAATTTAATAGCTTTTAAAGATAGCAATATAACTATAGAAAATATGAGAGAAAAAATAAATAATGTAACAATGAAAGATGTAATTGACGTTGCTAAAAAAGTAGAACTAAAAAAAGTATTTTTACTAGGAGGTGAAGAAAATGCATAAGATGGCAGTTGAATATTCACAAGAATTAGATGAGACTACTTATAGCACAACTTTATCTAATGGATTAAATGTATATATATGTAAAAAGCCAAACTTTTCTAAGAAAATAGGTATGTTTGGAACAAAATATGGTTCAGTTATAAATGATTTTATAGATATAACAAATGGAAAAAGAACTAAAGTACCAGATGGAATAGCACATTTCTTAGAGCATAAGTTATTTGAAAAAGAAGGTGCTAATGCATTAGATTTATTTTCAAAAATGGGTGTTTCTTCAAATGCATATACATCTTTTGACCAAACTGTATATTTCTTTGAAACATCAGAAAAATTTGAAGAATCTATAGCAATGCTTGTGAAATTAATTAAAGAACCATATTTTACAGATGAAAATGTAAAAAAAGAACAAGGAATAATTGGGCAAGAAATTAGTATGTATGATGATAATCCTGAGTTTATGGTATATTTTAATGCATTAAGAGCAATGTATGTAAAAAATCCAGTACGAATAGACATTGCTGGAACAATAGAGTCAATATCTCATATAACAAAAGAGATGTTATATACATGCTATAATACTTTTTATAGTCCACAAAATATGTTTTTCTTAGTCGTAGGAGATGTAGATGTTGATAAAACTATAAATTTAATTGAAGACAATATTAAAAAATATGAAACAAAAGTGCCAAATACTAAAATAGAAACTTTTAAAGAAGAAGAGCCAAAAGAAATAGCACAAAAAGAAATAGTTAAAAAAATGGATATTTATATGCCACAACTATGTGTTGGATATAAACTAAATCTATGTCCTGGTGAAGAAATAGTAAAAAATGAATGTATTGTTAGCATTTTATCTGATATGTATTTTTCAAAGCAGTCAGATTTTTATGAGGATGAATATAACAAAGGATATTTAAATGATATTGTAGATATGCAATATGAGGGCAGTAAAACATTTTCACATGTTATAATTTCAGCTACTACTACAAACATTGATGAACTTACAGAAGATATTTTAGCTTATATAGATAAAATAAAAAACGAGGAATTAGATGAAGAATTATTTGAAATTGTAAAAAGAAAGAAAATAGGTGAAATGGTACTTGCTTCAGATAATTTAAGCACAAGTTATAGAAGAATAATTGATTCTATATTAAACGAAGTAGATGTATATTCAGATATGGAAACATTAAAATCAATAACAACTAATGATGTAAAAGAATTTTTAAATAATTTAAATGAAGAAAATCGAGTAATATCTAAAATAATATCTAAATAACACGATAACTGTATTTGCATAAATAAAATAAAAAAATTATCATACACTATTTATATGTGATTTAATATATAATGTCGAAACTTGCGATGGAATTATACCTTAAAAATATTGACTATATTAGTAGCAGATGGTATAAATATGTAAAAAAAAGAGGAGATGTGTATGATAAGGGAGACTATAGAAAAATTAAAACAAAAATTAGATGAAGAAATTGAACAAAATTTGCCATATGAACAAATCTTAAAAACTAGCAAAAAAATAGATGAGCTACTTGCAAAGTATTACCTAGAAGAGATTAAGAATATCACTTAAATTAACATTTAATAGTATCAATCCTAATACTATTATTAACATTAAATTATCTGTTGAATCTAATAGTAACAAGAAGATTAATGCAAGTATTATTAAATCGTCAATTTCTAATTCAAAGCCAAATATGTTAATTTTTTCTTTATCAAATGAGAAAAATCTATTTTTACTTTTAGATGAAGATTCTGTAGATTTTTCATCTGAGTTTGAAAAATTAGAATTTGGTATATTATTAGGATAAAAATCTTGAAAAGATATTGTGTCACTTTCGTGTGTCTCAGTATCTTTTTTTTCTTCATTAACTATATTTGGTGTACCCCTTCTAAAATAATAATTAGGGTTAAAAAAAGGGTTATAATTTGAATAATACATATTAATCACTACCTTTATTTCTAAAAGATCCTATCATTGTTATTATATTTAATATTGTAATATAATCATTCATTTTATTTTGTCTAGATTTTCTAAGAAATGGTTTAAGTGAAAGTAAAAGATTACTTTGTGGACTATTAGAATTCATACCTCCCATAAGTTGTTGAATACCAGATAGTATATTAAAATTAGAAGAATTATTGTTATTGCTTTGTGCATTATTAAGTAGTGAAGATAAATCTAATTGTGGATTTTGTGCATTACCATTTCCTTCATTATTAGCTGAGCCCATCTTTTCCTGGATGCTATTTATAAGATTATTTAATGCATCTTTATTGTCTTCATTCATAACTATTTTTTCTTATTATTTATACCTAACAATTTAGCTATATTATTCAAATCTTCACTAGACATATTTTGTACCATTCTTGTAACTTGTTCTATTTTGTCTTTATCTAAAGACCCTAATACGTTCATAAGTTTTTGGTTTAAATCGTTATTATCATTCATAATATCATCTCCTATATATTAAAATTATATGCAGTAATATGTCGATTGTGATTATAATTTAATATTAGTCGAAATTTGCGACGAAAAACATGACGAAAAATCTTGACCAAACTATATAATAGTGATATAAGAATAGAGCCAAAAGATTGGAGGGATACAAAATAATATTTGACGATATAAAAAAAGTATTTAATATACTAGATATTACAGATGAGTATATTCTAGTGAAAAACAAAGAAAGTACAAATAAAATATACATATATGAAATTGAGCCTGTTACATTTTTAAATTTTTCAATTGATGTTCAATCTAATATTTTAAATCTTTATAGTGAATTTCTTCGAGAATCAAATTTTAAATTTCAAATTTATATATCAAACAGAAAAATAAATATCCAAAAATATATTAAAAATATAGAAAACTGTATAAGCAAAACTGGTAGTGTAGAATATGTAGAACTTGTTAGCAAATACATTGAAAGCATAAAAAATCAACTGCAAGATGAAAAAGTATATACAACAAAGTATTATTTAGTTATATCGATAGAAAGAAGTAGTCAAAGTGATATTAATGTTGTAGACAATATAATATCTAAAATAGATAATATAGGATGTAATACTAAAAGAATAACTTCTAAAACAGAGTTTGAATTTCTACTTTATGAAGCATTAAATAAAGAGGTGGTAATTTAATGCTACCAGATAGTATAGACAATACAAATTTTAGATATGTAAAAGTAGATAATAAGTATATAATATCTTTGAATGTAAGGTCACTTCCAGAAGTGTTATGCTTTTTAGATATAATTAATATACTAGATAAAGTAGTTGAGTATGATATGTCTATGTATATTGAAAAGTTAAATCCTATTAAAGTACTTAATAATATAACATATAATTTAGCATATAATCAAAGTGAATTAGATACAGTAAATAAAAGTCAAAATGATTTTGATATAATTAATAAATCTAAGGAGGAAGCAAAAGAACTTAGAAGAAAAATACAAATAGAAAATCAAGAATTATATAGTTTAAATATAATATTTACATTTTATTCAGAAGATTTAAATCTATTATTTAAAATTATTTCGTCGTTTAAAGCAAAGCTTTTTTCTAAACAAATTAAATCTGATGTTACAAATTTTAGGCACTTAAGTTTTTATGTCTCAAATTTACCATTAAGTAATTGTAACCTTGATTCTAGTATTTATATAACAACAGATGCTTTAGCCAACTTATTTCCATTTTGTGTAAAAAACTATATTGACAGTAAAGGTATTTTTATGGGATATACTAAGAGTAATAATATGATTTTTAGTATTGATATTTTTTCTAAGAAATATGAAAATTCAAATTTTTGTATATTTGGTAGTAGTGGAAGTGGAAAGTCTTTTTTTACAAAATTATTTATATTTAGAAATTTCTTTATGGATAGAGTTCAGATTATTTTTGATATTGAAAATGAGTATAGTCAAATATGCAAAAAGTTAAATGGAGAATTACTTTTTGATAACTCATATTTTAATATAATGCAGTTTTTTGAAAATGATTTGAAAGAGGAAGATTTCTTTAATAATAAAATTGGAAGATTAGTTTCTTTTATTAAATCTGTCTGCGGTGAAGATATGAATGAAGAAGTATTAATAAATGAAATTAAAAATATTTATTATAAATTTAATATAAATGAAGATAGAAAAACTATATTAAGCAATTTAGAAGATGTTTTTTATTTTGAAGAAAAAATAATGTCTAAAGATAAATTCCCTACATTAAATGATTTAGTAAACAATATGAAAGATTCTAAAGAAAAGAATATACTTAAAATCGCCATAAAAGGCCCTTTAAAATATTTTTCTAGTATAACTAGTGTAAATCTACATTCAAAACTGTTTGTACTTAATATTTCAAATTTGAAGCTCGAAGATGAAGTTATAAACTTAATATTAAAATACATATTAGATAGAGTATTATCTGAAAAGGAAACTATAATTTATATAGATGAAATGTGGAAATATTCAAAAAATGAAAAAGTATTAGATAGTATTTTTAATATGTACAAAACAATTAGAAAAAGAAAAGGAGCAATTATTGGAGTTACGCAAGATGTAACAGATTTTATGCAATATAAAGATGGATATTATGCAAATAGTATATTAAACAATTCTTGCTTTAAAATGATATTTAAAACAGAGTATAGAAACAATAAAATATTTAATGAAATATTAAATCTGGATAATGATAAAGTATCTAGATTAAAAAAAGGTGAGGGATATTTAATAATAAATAAAAATAATATTCATCTTAAAGTTGTTGCTAATAAGTATGAAGGTGAGATACTAAATGAATATGATAATAGCTTTAAATAATTCTAATATAGAGCAAAAGATTATAAGAGAATATAAAGAAGAAAATAATGTAAAAATTGCAAATAGCAAAGAAGAAATAATCAGCTTAATAGATATTAAAGAGGATATATTAGTAATAATGCGAGAGGACCTTCCAGGTGAAATTTCAAATATTAAATGTATAGAAAAAATAAAAAGTAATGAAAACAATAGAGTTATTTTTATAGTAAAAAAATTATCTAAAACTTTAAAAGAAGAATTATTTTCTAAAGAAGTATTTAATATTATAGAGGGAGAATCATTTTCATTTAATGAGCTAAATGAGAATATAAAAAATCCTAAGATGGTTATATATAAGGCAAAACAAACTGAAAATAAAAGTAATATAGTATTTGTTACTGGTGTAAAAAATTCTGGGAAATCTACTATTTCTAATATGTTAGCTATGGCTGTAGCTAAAATTAGATGTAAAAGAATCTTGCTTATAGATCTAGATTTTATTTATCCAGCTTTAGATACATATATTAAGGTAAATAACAATTATTCTATGGTAGATTTACTGCAAGATTTTATGAATAACAAATTAAAAGAAATAGAAAACTATGAAAGCACAAATAAAAAATATAAAAATTTAAAATATATATTAAATAATAAAGAGATAGGAATACCAAATGAACAGGTTTTAGTAGATTTAATTAGCAAACTATCTACATACTATGATTATATAATTATAGATACATCTGTGCTAATGATAAATAAAATATATAATGTAGCAAACAATTTAAATGCTAATATTATATTTGTGTTAGAGCCTAGTATTAAAGCTATAAGAAATTATATTATAGATGTTAAATATATAAGTGAGGATATGCTTGAAAATACTATAATTATTTTAAATAAATCATTTAAAAATAAGAAAGTTATAAATAAAATAAAATCAATGGTAAAAGGCAAAAAGGTGTTTGAAATAAAGAGGCACTATTTCATAGAAAAATATATGCAAAATAATATATGCATAATGAATTTTAATAAAGTATTAAATTTTTTAAAAATTTCAAAAGATAAAAGTATAAAAAAGAGAATAATATATAAAATGTTAAATTTTAAGGAGGAATAAAAAATGAATGAAGAAATAGAAAAAAACAAGGAAGAAGTTATAAACATAATAAGTAATATATTAGACAAAGGCTCAAATTACGTCATAAAGTCTATGCCTATTAATTCACATATAAAAGAAATACTAATAGATGTAAAAAAAGTAATAAAGGATAAAGAATTTTCTCAAATACTTAAAGTTGCTGTATCAAGTAGTATAAAAGAGGGAATGGAAATATCTAAAGTTTCTGAAAAAAATATAAAAGAAATTGGAAAAATAGTAGATACAGCATTTAATGGTGGACTAACTAATGCAATTAATTTAGGAATAGATGTAATAAGTGTTGCTAAAAAATATGGCAATATTTTTGGTAATTATATAGAAGACTTTTTCTCAAATCTAAAGAATTTTGTATCTAGTACAGAATTTAAGAAAAAAGTATATAATAGCATAAATAAATGTATTGATAAAGTGGATAATTTTAAAGAACTATGCAATGATTGGTATGATGCATATGATAATTTTAACTTAAAGGATATAGGAGATATCGCAGGTAAGTTAAATAAGATGAAAACTAAAGTTCAGTTTGATACTAATTGTATAAATGAAAATACAATAATTCAAAATATGACAGAGCTAGTAAATAGAAGAAAGAAGAAACTAACACCATTTCAGCTAGATATTTGTAGTAATTTAGAAGAAATTTAAATTTGTTATTTAAAAAATGCGCATTTTGTTATATAATATAGTCCTAAGGAAAGGATGATGTTAATGAATTTTTATGATAATATTAATAATTTAGTTGCTGCTTTTAAAAAGACTCCTGAATATACTGAGTATATGCAACTAAAAGAAAATTTAAAATCTAATGAAAAAACATATGAAATGCTAAAGAATTTTAAAGAAAAACAAAGTGAAGTTCAAATAAGTTATATAAATGGTCAAGAAGTATCTAAAGAAAAGCAAGAAGAAATGGAAAATTTATATTCAATAGTTGCACAAAATTCAGATTGTAGAAGAATATTAGAATGTGAAATGAAAATAAATATAATACTTGCTGACCTACAAAAATCTATGGGTGAAGCTATAGAAGAATTAGTTAAATTTTAGGTATAAAATATGTGGATAAAAGATATAAGAAATTATGATGTTGAAATATATAATAATGATGAATTAGTATATAAAGGAAATGTAGATGAAGTGCCACAAGAATTAAAAGAGTGTGAAACTTCCTCTATAAGCATGGCACATAAAAAGCTAATTATTAATTTAAAACAATTATGAAAATAGTTTATGTAAAATATATAACTTATACTATTGAAAAAATAATACAAATGTGATATAATAATCTCCAATAGAAATTTAAAAATTTCTGTTGGAATTTTTTTTTGAGCAAAATGGAGTGAGTTATGAATTATAGAGAAGCTTTAAATAAATTCATTGATGAGATGAATTATTTAAAAAATGAAGATGTCGAAGGTATTATATTTTATGGAAGTTTTCATACTGACACATATAATGAATTTTCAGATATTGACTTAACAATATTATTCAACGATGATTCAGACGCAAACCAAATAAAAGGATTCAAAATGGTAAATGGCATACAAGTTGAGTATTACGAAAGAACAATATCTAAATTATATGAAAGAGCCAATTCAGATTATATGAAATGCGAAGACTCGTTATTATCAATAGTTGGATATGGTGAAGTTATCTTTGACAGAAATGGTAAAGTTAAAGATTTAGTAGAATATGTCAAAGAAAAGTATAATAGGCCTTTACCGTGTTATACAAAACACGAAGCTTTGTATCAATTAATGTCGGTTAGAAAAGCTACATTAGCTTTAGAAGAATTAAAAGTACAAAATGATCCTTATTTTGAAAATTTCTACTTTTTGACTGTTGAAAAAATTAGAGACTTTTATCATAAATTAAAGGGTTTCTCAAATTTATCTCAAACTAAAATATATAAATTATATACAAATGAAAAATTACAACAGGCTCAGCACAAAAAAATACCAGAAAGAGAATTTATAGAGTTGTTCTTAAAGGCGATTGAAGAAGGAACGACAAAAGATGAAAAAATAAAACGAATTAATGAATTATATGATTATGCAACTAGTAAATATAGTAATATAAATTTTGATGACGTTAGAATAGATTTAGGAAAAAAGAGATATTAAATTTTGAAAGAGAGGAAGTAAAAGATGTTACAATTACCAAAAAATGAATATAGAATATCTATAACATCAGGTTGTAATATGAAATGCGTTTATTGTCATAATGAAGGAAATAAAGTTATAAATCAACTATCTAAAGATGATATTGAAGAATTAATAAAAAATTCATATGACTTAGGGTTAGAACAAGTTAGATTAACTGGAGGAGAACCTTTAATTCACAAAGAGATTTTTGATATTTGTCAAATGCTAGCTGAAAAATATCATTTAAAAGTTGGTATTAATACTAACATAATTGAAATAGATAAACTAATGTATATGATAGAAAAAGGCTGGATATATAGAGTAGTAGTAGGATTAGATTATTTTGATGCACCAATTTCTAAGCAATCACCTATAGGAATAAGCTCAAAACAAGCATTAGAAAATATAATTAGAGTAAAAAATACAGGTGTAAACGTTACTATATCTACTGTATATAATGGAGATTATAACAACTTATATAATTTAGTTAATTGGGCAATAAAAAATAAAATAAGAATAAAAATATTAGAAGAAGTAAAAAACGAAGTTGCAGATAGTACAGATGAAAATTATTTAAAAATGAAAGAAAGAATTCTATCAGATTTTAATTTAACATCAAGATTTGATGATAAATTTAAAGAATGGCATGGAATGGATGAAGATTTTACAGCAGTTACATTTTTCCATTCACATTGTAGAATAAGAGAATGTGATGTATGTAAAAAAATGCACTTGAGAGTTACAAGTTGTGGAAGTCTAAAACAATGCATTCAATCAGAAGAAAATGATATAGATTATAGAGATGGAAATATAAGAGAAAATATAATCAAAGCATTGTCACAACCTGTTAATTTTGATATAAAGCCTAACAGATATGTTCAAACTCAATTAATATAATTTATGGAGATAAAATTGAAAGAAGATATAAGTATAAGTTATAAAGATAGTAAATTTAAATATAGAGTATCTGGAATTTTATTAAAAGATAATAAACTTCTAACAGTAAAGATTAATAATAATGATTTTTATTGTCTTCCAGGTGGACATGTTGAAATTATGGAAGATACTAAAGAGGCTATTATTAGAGAATTTAAAGAAGAAACTAAATTAAATATAAATGTAGAAAGACTTTTATATATAACTGAAAATTTCTTTACTTCTAATAATTGTTTGTGCCATGAATTAGGTTTTTATTATCTATTAAATACTAATGATGAAATAGAAATAAAAGATTTTGATATTGTTGAAAATGATAATAATGAAATCGTTAATTTGAAATTCAAGTGGATGGATATAGATAACTTATATAATTTTAAACCTGAATTTCTAAAAACAGAGATAAAAAATATAAAAATGGATATTAAACACTTTGTTATAAAAGATGATAATATTGTATAGAAATTTGTATGAAAAACTTAAAATTTTTAAAAAATTTTAGGTTTTTTTTACTTTTTTGCCAAATTTTGAAACAAATCGACACCTTACTCCGTCTATATAATAGAGACATAAATCAAAAAAAGTCTTTTTATGCAATTTATTATAATTGATACTCACCACATATTAATATTAATAAATTATGTTAAGGGGGAATTTTTATGAAAAAAAAGTGTGGAATAATTATTATAGCTGTATCATTATTAATTTGTGTATCACTAGTAGCAGTATTGAAATTAAATACTAGTGAAAAAGCAAAAGCGGAAACAAATAATAATGATGTGTATGAAGTAAAATCATACATTACAGAAGATATTCTAGCAAATTCACAAGACTGTAAAACAGATTTATATTTGTTAGAAGAATTTACACCAGATAAAATCGGAAACGATGCAGATGTTATTGCACTGGCTACAGTGCTTACACTAGATGGTGCTGATCCAAATGGAAGTTTAGTTGGAATGACAAATGGAACAATGCTTGTAAATAATGTTTTAAAAGGTGAAAATTCAGTTAATGGACAAGTTATCAGTTATTCTAAACCTGGTGGCATGATGAAAATGTCCGAGTGGGAAAAAACACAACCAGAAGCTGCAAATTTAAAACGTCAATATTTGCGTGAAAAAAATAATGTAGATGTAGATTTAGATAAAACCTATGTGAACTTAGCAATTTCAGGTGATATTGAAATCGAAGCAGGAAAAAGTTATTTAGTATATTTAAAGAAAAATTTAGACAAATACGAGATAATAGGACTTGGAAATGGCTTAAGAGAATTAAATGTAACACAAGCTATTTCAAAAGTTAGCCTTCAAAGTTTTGATATAAATACTTTAAAGATAAAGAATAATGAAACTGGTGAATTTGAATCACTAAAAGATTATATGGACATGTATATTAATAATAAATAAAAGATAAGGTGGAAATAAGATTTAGGTATTTCCTAAATCTTATTACAGTTTATTAAAAAAGGGGAATATATGGAGGAAAAGTTCTTTGAAATAGCAAGGTCTGGAGATAAAGAGGCCTTTGTTAAACTAATTAATTTATATAAAAGAAAATTATATGTTATAGCTAAAGCTAGACTAGATAATGAAGAAGATGTAAAAGATGCAATTCAAGAAACATTACTTAAAAGTTATATAAACATTAAAAAAGTAAAATGTGGTGATAAATTTAATGCTTGGATAACTAAAATACTAATAAATAATTGCAACAATATTTTAAGAATAAAAGGAAGAACTCCCTATTCTTATGATGAATTAGAACTAGATAAATACTATGTAGATGATAATGAAATTATAAGTGTAGATGAAAGTTCAAATCTATTTTCTCTTATTGATCTTTTAAAAGAAGATGAAAAATTAATTATATTAATGTATTATTCACAAGGATATACTGCAAGTGAAATAAGTAGTATTTTAAATATTAATGAAAATACAGTAAGGACAAAACTAAAAAGAGGAAAAGAAAAAATAAGAAATAATTATAATAATGAGCTATAATAAGAAAGGAATTAATCTAAAAGCAGGTTAATTCCTTTTATTTTCTTCATTAAAAAGTTTAAATTAACATACTATTTATTAGGTGATAATAATTGAAAAAGAATGTAGTGCCAATACTTTTAGTAATTTCATTGGTAGTAATATGTATAATAGGTTCATGTGCTAATATTAATACTGAAACTATAACAGTAAATTCCACAGCTGTTACTTCACATGTTATTGTAATTGATGCAGGACACGGAAAACCAGATGAAGGAGATTACTTATTGAAGTTTGTGGTCTGAAAGCTACAAATAGCAATAAATCAACAAAAACAATA
>CANQVI010000015.1 GCA_947627255.1 uncultured Clostridia bacterium
AGGTATTTTTTGTCTACTCATCGCTGAAAGCTTTATTGAACCCCCAGACTATCTGGGGGTTTTCTATAAACAAAAAATAGCAGAGATTTCTCTCTGCCAATTTATATTTTTCTCTACTCTGTTCTTAGGGCAATTACTGGATCTTTTTTAC
Source organism: uncultured Clostridia bacterium (assembly GCA_947627255.1). Lineage (GTDB taxonomy): Bacteria > Bacillota > Clostridia > TANB77 > CAG-465 > CAG-465. The sequence goes on from CANQVI010000015.1 coordinate 152, forward strand.
TAGCCATTTTTGCTGGAATTAATCCAGATATAACTGTAAGTATCATACTAATAACAACAAGTACTAAAGCTGGTACTATAGGTACTTGAACTAAATTAGATATATTTGTTATTCCTTTTAGTATTATATTTGCTGGTATTGTTATTAAATATGTACAACATATACCTAAAGCTCCTGCTATAAATCCAATTATTAATGTTTCTGCATTAAATACTCTTGAAATATCTTTCTTTGAAGCACCTATACTTCTAAGTATACCAATTTCTTTAGTTCTTTCAAGTACAGAAATATATGTAATTATTCCTATCATTATTGAAGATACTATTAATGATATAGATACAAAAGCTATAAGTACATAACTAATTACATTTACTATTGATGTTACTGATGACATCATAACACCTACTGTATCTGTATAATTTATTTTATCTGCTTCATTTCCACTTTCACTTACTTTATTGTTATAATTTTCAATAAATTCTTCAATTTTATCTTTTGCTTCAAAATCTTTTGGAAATAAGCTAATAGTAGATGGTTCATCAAGTTTTACATATCCTATTTTTTCTAAAGTAGTCTCATAAGTTGCATTAGCATTTTCAGCATATGCTGCCATTAAATTTGCTAATTCTTCTTGTGACAAACTCATTAGATACATTTGTTCTTCTTGAGATAATGAGTTTATATCAAAAGTCTTAGATGTATTTTCTTCATTAAATTCCATTCCTGTAAATACGTTTATATTTTCATTATCTAGTTGTTCTTTTACTATTTGAGCTTCACCTATTCTATTTATTACATATTCTTCTAGTTCTTTTGTATAACCAATTATTCCCATACTTGCACTTGATATAGATTCTTCATTTGGTTTTAATATTCCAACAATTTTTAATTTTTCTGCATCTTTTAATTTATTTTTTACATATTCTTCATCTTCTGATTTATCTAGCCACATATTTCCGTCTTTTTCAAAGTATTCTGTTTCAGGTAATACTTTAAATTCTATATTTAATAATTCATCATATGTATATGAAGAAATTTCATCTTCTTCTATTGCCTCTCCTCTTAATATTTTATTATATTTGTTTTCTAATTCATCCTGTGATTTTAATCCAATAGTATATAAAGTGTAATCACTTATTTTATCATTTTCATCAACTATTAATACAACTTCATTATAATTTTCAGGCCACTTTCCTGCTACTATATTATATTGAGATGATAACAATTCTTTATTATCTATTAGCTTCTTAAATACATCTGTTGATGTAAACATTGACATCATTGGATTACTAGCTGTTTTCATTCCTAATTTTTCAAATACAGGACTAGGATTTGCTCTTACTACATTTTCATCTGAATTACTATATATATTTAAATTCAAATTATAATCATAACCCACAGCGGTTAAGTATCCATCTAATTCTGATTTATTTTCTTCTATATATTCTTTAAAACTTTTTAAATTGTTTTCCTCAACTTTTGAAGAAATTGTACTCATCATATCTGTCATAATATTGTTTGAATATACTTTTCCTTCTTCTTTTTGCATTCCATCATCTTCTGACTGTCCCATCATAAGCTCTATCATTGCAGAAGTATCTATTGTTTTATCTTGTATAGATAATGGATATGAAGATAATGTTTCTTCTTGTGTTCTATCTATATATTGTTGTACACCATTAGAAAGTGACATTATAGTTGCTATTCCTATTATTCCAATGCTTCCTGCAAAAGCTGTAAGTATTGTTCTTCCTTTTTTTGTTCTTAAGTTATTTATACTTAAAGATAAAGCTGTAAGAAAGCTCATTGATGTTTTTCTACTTTTTTTAGAATTCTTTTGAGCTTCATTTTTATCTTCTTTTGTAGGTTTATATGGATCACTATCATCTATAATTTTGCTATCTAATAGTTTTATTATTCTTGAAGAATATTTTTCAGCTAAATCTGGGTTATGTGTAACCATTATTACTAATTTATCCTTAGAAATTTCTTTTATTAACTCCATAATTTGAACTGATGTTGTACTATCTAATGCGCCTGTTGGTTCATCTGCAAGTATTATATCTGGATTATTTACCAATGCTCTTGCTATAGCAACTCTTTGCATTTGACCTCCAGATAATTCATTTGGTCTTTTATATGCATGGTCTTTTAAGCCAACTCTTTCTAATACTTCTAAAGCTCTTTCTCTTTTTTCTTTTTTCCCAACACCACTTAAAGTCATACTCATTTCTACATTACTTAGTACACTTATATGACTTATTAAGTTATAACTTTGGAATATAAATCCTACAGAATTGTTTCTGTATTCATCCCAGTCTCTATCTTTATAATCTTTAGTAGACTTACCATTTATTATTAAATCACCACTATCGTATCTATCTAGTCCTCCAATTATGTTTAATAATGTAGTTTTACCACTACCACTTGGTCCAAGTATAGATACGAATTCACTTTTTCTAAACTCTAATGATATATTGTCTAGAGCTACTTGCGTAAAATCTGCTGTTTTATAACTTTTCTTTATCTTTTTTAATTCTAACATTTATTTTTCTTCCTCCATTCGAATTATATAATCTAAGTAATTACTTATTTCTTTAATAGATTCTATTAGTTTATTATTTCTCTTTTCATCTAAAAAAACTCTATTTTGCATTTTTTTTGCTTTTTTTTCTATTCTATCTAGTAATTCATACCCTTTAGGTCTTAATGCAAGTTCCACTTTTCTTTCATCATCTTTTGCCCTAACTTTTTCAATTAAATCCATTTGTTCCATTTTCTTTATGGTACTAGATGTATTTCCTTGATTTAATTCCAAATCACTTACCAAGTCATTAATACTACAATTTTTATTATACTTATTTTTTAAATTAATTAATATTAATGCTTGTAGTCTTGTTATTTGTTCATCTTCTAATACTATATCTACTATTTTATTTATATCTTTTTTTATATTACTAATTAATGTAATAAAATGTATATTTTCTATATTTCTCCCTCCAATCTATTTATTTTAAATTATATTTATATTAAATATATTAGCACAACAAAAAGAGTAAATCAATAGTAATTTACCCTTTTATTATATTATTATTCTACACTTTTTATGACACTATCTTTTCTAATAGGCTCAACATGTATAATAACTCTATCTATTTCTTCAAATTGCTTTTCTATATTTACTTGTATATTATCTGCAATTTCATGACTTTTAAATGTATCTAAACTTCCTTCTACATATATTGTCATTACTATTATATATTTGTATCCAGTAGGAATTGAATATAGCCCTTCTACTCCCATAACATTTTCGTAGTTACTAACATATTCATATATTTTATTTCTTACATCTTCATCTAATGACTTATCCATTAGTACATTATAACTTTCAATAAATATTTTTATTCCTGTATAAAAAATCCATGCTGAAATTCCAATTCCGACTACACCATCAACCCAATAAATATTAAATTTACTAAATATAATTGAGAATGTTGTAAAAGTTGTTACAATACAGTCATTTCTATGGTCTTTCATATTTGATTCTAATAGTATATTTTTATATTTTTTTAATGCATATTTAGAATAAATGTATAAAGAAAACTTTATAATTATTGTAACTATACACACAGATATAAGCCACCAAGAAAAAGTAATAACATTTTTATTTAAAATTGAATCTATTGAGTCATATAATAATTTAGCTGCTATTGCCATCATAGATAAACTTATTAATAATGAAAAAATATATTCTGCTTTTCCATGACCAAAGTTATGATCTTCATCTTTAGGCTCACTTGCAATTTTATTTCCTATTGCAGTCATAAAAGATGCAAATATATCTCCTGCACTATTTGCTGCATCTGCAAGCATAGCCTGACTTTTTGATATAAATCCAACTATTGTTTTTATGATTAAAAGAAATATATTTCCAATTATTCCTAATAATCCTACTTTTTTAGTTATTTCAAATCTATCCAAAATCTTATTCACTCCTAAAAAATAAAAGTAAGTAGCTATTAACTACTTTATATATTATTCTTTTTAATATTACTAGTGATTAATTTTACCACTAATGTATTAAAAAAACAATATTTTTTCATATTTACATATTTTAATTATTTATGTTATAATACCTATATATAGATAAGGTGATATTATGAACGAAAAAATAATTACCATTTTAATACCTGCATATAACCCTACCGAAGATTTAATTCCACTTGTTGATGGGCTTATATTAAATGAATTTAAAGTTGTAGTAGTAAATGATGGTAGTAAAAAAGAAGCTGATGACATATTCAAAAAATTAAATTCTAATGCTATATTCATTGAGCATAAAGAAAATATGGGTAAAGGTCAAGCTTTAAAAACTGGATTTAAATATATATTAGAAAATATACCTTGTGCTGGTGTTATAACTGCTGACGCAGATGGTCAACACCTATTAACAGATATAATTAAAATTGCCAACGATTTAAGAAAAGATTCTTCTAGTCTAATTTTAGGTAGTAGAAAATTAGATTCTTCTACTCCTTTTAGAAGTAAATTTGGTAACTATATAACAAGAGGCATATTTAAACTTGCTACTTCAACTACTGTATATGATACACAAACAGGTTTAAGAGGTATTCCATATAACTTTCTTGAAAAATTTATAGCTATCGAAGGAATGAGATACGAATATGAAATAAACATGCTACTTTATTGTGCAAATAACAAAATAAATATAAAAGAATTGACAATACAAACAGTATATATAGAAAATAACAAAGCATCTAGCTTTAATGTTATTAAAGATTCTTTTAAAATTTATAAATGCATATTCAAAAACTCTGGATTATCTACAACTGTACTATTTGCAATTTCTGCTATTTTATCGTTTTTAATAGATTTCGTACTTCTTTTAATACTAAATAACTTAACACAAACAATAAAAAATGAAAATATTGCTCTATTAATAAGCGTACTTGGTGCAAGAGCAGTTAGTTCACTATTTAATTTTCTTTTCAATAGAAATATAGTATTTAAAAGTAAGTCAAATATATTTAAAGCAATGTTTAAATATTACATATTAGCTGTATCAATAGTTATTATAAATTACCTTTTATTAAATCTTTTAACTGTAGTTTTAGGACTAAATCTAGTAATATCTAAACTATTTGTTGAAGCTATATTATTTATTAATAACTATATAATTCAAAAAGTTGTTATATTTAAAAAAAATAAACCTACATCTACTAATTAGATGTAGGTTTTCTTATTTGACAAATTATAAATGTTATTATTGATGAAACAAGAAGTATTAAACCTATTATTAAAAATGATTTTGTAAGAAACGAATGACCACCACAAATTTCTAAAATTCCTTGACATATACTTCCAGCAACAAAAGTTTCAACAGATGCATTATATAAATTATATGCTATTCTGCTATATTTTGCTTTTTTTACTAGCTTTAAAATAGTAAAAACTACTACCCCCATTACTAAAGGAATTAAAGCTACAAATTTCATATAATTTGAGCTTACTCCATGTCCTAATTTTAAATATACAACACTACCAATATATAATAATATTGTTACTATTATATATACGATTATTGTTTTATTATTTTTCTTATTAATATCCAATGTAGACAATATCACTCACCGGCCTTTCTTTACCATCAGCTTGTGAAGGTGCATTTATTAACCTTCCGTTAAAATACATAGTTGTTGAATTACCACCATCCAAATTATATGCAGTAGTACAATTTTTAGATAGCATATATTCGGCAAGTTGAGCTACAGTTATTCCTGTACTTTTGCTAGTTCTTCCATCAACGCAAACTATAATATAATGTAATGGTTCTACTATACCTATAGCAGTTCTTGGATTTAAAGCTATATCTTCTGGTTCACTATTTGTAGTAATTGCTTTTTTATCTATTACTAGTGAAGGGCCAAATGTGAATGCTTGCTCAATTTTTGAATTATTTTTACTTGCTTTTTTTATTTCACTATTTAAATTACTTTCCCTTTCATTTATAATCTTAAAATTACCATCACTATATATTAGTAAACAACTATCTTTTTCTGTAGGTCTGGCTTTATCCTTATATTTAACACCATTTCTTATTACAAATCCATAATCTCTATAACCATAATAATCTCCATTTACTGCAAATATTGCATTATTCTCTTTAGCAATTTCTGTAGTAAGACCTATGATATTTCTTCCATACATATTGTTAGCAAATGCAGTTTTTAAATATTTTATATCTGATATTTTTATATCTGCAACATATATATTAGAATTATATTTTCTATCATAACTTATCTCTATTGATATATTTTCATCTTTATAACTATTTTCAGTTATATTTTTATTTGCATTTTCATAAGCCTCTTTATCATAATAATTCTTTTCTACTACAATAATATCCTTTTTTAATACCAATGCATCTAATATTACAAATACAAAAAGGGCTATTAGAAGTAACGAATAAATAACTGCAAATACATACTTTTTAGAAAAAAACTTTTTTATTTTAATCTCCCCCTAATCTATTCTTTTATATTTTAGCATATTACAATTAAAAAAAATAGTATGTTTAAAAAAATTGTCAATAACTCAAATTTTAAAATTATAAAATAGGGGTCAAATATATGGGTCAAAGTAAAATCTTGACTCATACAAAAAATCGCTAGTTATTGATATATCAATCAAAAACTAGCGAATGTATTTATTTATGGCAGGGGCACTAGGAATCGAACCTAGCTCTGGAGTTTTGGAGACTCTTATTCTACCGATGAACTATGCCCCTATACTAACACAGTTGTTATTTTAACATTTTTTAGTATCTTTTTCAAGTATTTTTTTACAATTTGTTAGCTTAATTTTATTAATTCAAAATTTGTATAGTCGCATCCTACCATTTTATATTCTATGTTTCCAATAGTGCCCTCTTTAACCATATTATGTCCATATCCATGTAAATGACCATATACACATTTTTCTACATTATATTCTTCCATTATATTTGTAAAATTTGATATAAATGGTGGAAAATGAAGTGCAACTATAATTTTTTTATTTATTCCTTTTTTTAAATATTCTTCTTGTAATTTTTTTCCTTCTTTTAGTGAAAGAATTAATCTATTTTCTTCTCTTAATATAATTTTTTTATCTTGTTCTGCAGTATTATTTTCTGTTTTTCCCCAGCCTCTAGTTCCACAAATTATATATTCTTCTACATCATATGCATTATTGTGTAACACATAAAAATTCTTAAAATTTTCTTTTTCAAAAAAGTTTTGCATTTTAGTTTTAGTAGAAAAGTAATAATCATGATTTCCTCTTAAAATTATTTTTTTACCAGGAAGATTATTTATATATTCAAAGTCTTTTACACTCTCATCTAAAGTCATAGCCCAAGATATATCACCAGGTATTATTACTGTATCATTTTCCTTTACTGTCTTCTTCCAATTTTCTTTTATAATTTCTTCATAATTTTCCCATACTTTTCCAAATATATTCATTGGTTTATTTACTCCAAATGATAAATGCAAATCTGAAATTGCATATATAGCCATTTTATCACCAACTTTCTACGTTATTTTAAAAATTCTTCTTCATTAACATCCTTGGTATATTCTCTCCAATTTTTGACATAATCTTTATATCTGTTATCAAAATCTTCTTTCTTTGATACATTTATTCCAAGATTTTCAAAATCATTTTCTAATATTTTTTTAGCTTCTTCTACATCTGATTCATCTTTTACTTGCTTTTCTATTTCTAATATGTAGCCATATCCAACAGTATAATCAATACACATTTCGGCATCATTTTCTATTTTAATTTTGCTTCTTGTTCTATACCATTTTATATCTACATCATAATTTAAAAGTTCTAACATACCTTCAAGGTCATTTCTATATTTATTATCTATTTTTACTACTTTTTCAACTCTTGAAGCTTCATGCATTTTTCCTGTTTTTAGCCAAAGTTGTGTGTAATCTTTTGTTTTCATCATTCTAAAATCTTGTTCTGAATTAAAATAATATGTAATTTGCTTTTGAAAATCTGCATTATATTTTTTAACTAATTCATCATATTTATCTTTATTAATAAAAGACCTTAATTCTACTTCTATCATTTTTCCTCCTATTGTATTTTATTCACCAATTTTTAAATTTGCTACTGCATTTAAATCCAGTTTTTCTTTTATATCATAGTATTTTCCACTAATGTAATTAAAATGAGCAGCACTTGCAATCATTGCAGCATTATCTGTGCAATATTTCAAATCTGGTAAGAAACATTCATATTTTCTTTCTTTTGAAGCTTTTAAAAGTTTTTCTCTTAATACTAAGTTAGCTGATACTCCTCCTGCTAACACTACTCTATTTATATTATATTTTTTCATTGCTTTCATACAATTTTCTACTAATTCATCTGTTACAGTGTCTTCAAAAGAACATGCTAAGTCCTCTCTTCTTAAATTATCGCCCTCTTTATGTGCAATATTTATAACTGCTGTTTTTATTCCACTAAAACTAAAATCAAAATTTTCAAATTTAGTTTTGGGCAAATCATATGTATGTTTTCCTTCTTTTGCAAGTTTACTAACCTCTGGTCCTCCAGGATATGGAAGCCCTAGTACTCTTGCAACTTTATCGAAAGCCTCTCCTACAGCATCATCTCTTGTTTTTCCTAAAATTTCAAAATCTGTATAATCTTTTACATATATTAAATGAGAATGTCCACCAGATACTACAAGTGCCATAAATGGTGGTTTTAATTCTTTATATGTTAAATAATTTGCTGCAATGTGACCTTCAATATGATGAGTAGGTACAATAGGAACATTTAAGGCATATGCTAAAGATTTTGCATATGCTACTCCAACAAGTAATGCTCCAATAAGACCTGGACCATATGTAACACCAATATAATCTATATCTTTAAAATCAATATTAGCATTGTCAAGTGCCTCTTTAACTACAAAAGCAATATTTGTCAAATGTTTTCTAGAGGCAATTTCTGGTACAACGCCACCAAATTTTTTATGTATTGGTATTTGTGTAGAAACAACATTAGCTAATACTTCTCTTCCATCTTTTATTATAGCTACAGATGTTTCATCACAACTACTTTCTATTCCCAAACAAATCATTATTTTTTCCTCTTTCCTATAATGTCAAAATAAAGTTCAAAAATTTAAGTACCAACGAATATGCAGGTGAAATTATAACACTTGCTATATTTGTTACAAATATTATCATTATTATTAAAAATGAATATCTTTCTAAAGTGTACATTATACCTTTCATTTTTGATGGTAAGAAATAAAATAAAACTTTTGAGCCATCAAGTGGAGGTAATGGTATTAAATTGAATATTGAAAAGACAACATTAAATTGTATTGTCATTAAGAACATTGATAAAAATACAGACACTATTTTACTTGTAGAAGCAATACTTAAAATATTAGTCATTATTAATATTTTTAATACAACAGTAAGAAATATAGCAAGTAACATATTTGCAAGTGGTCCTGCAAGAGCTGTAAGCATTGTTCCTTTTGCTCTATCTTTGAAATTTCTATCATCTATTACTACTGGTTTTCCCCAGCCTACACCAAAAAGTGCTATACAAATAAATCCAAATGGATCAATATGCTTAAATGGATCTAATGTAAGCCTTCCTCTTAGTTTTTGATTAATATCGCCTAACTTATATGCTACCCATGCATGAGCATATTCATGTATAGATAAAGATATAAGTAAAGCTGGTAATGTATATAAAAATTGTATTAATCCATCTCTTGAAAATATATCTAACACAGCATCATCTCCTAAATTATAACGATAAAACTATATATTATTTTACTATAAAAGGCTTATTTTTGCAAGAAAAAAAGATAGGTAAAGCCTATCTTTTAACTTTTTGTTTTAGTAGGTGCTAAAAAACTAAATTTTGGTATATTTCTTAAAATAAAATATAGTATTGTTATTATAATTAAAAAAATTAATATACCTTTTATAATTTTTTTAATTTTTATATTATCTTTAAACTTACAATCTAATATATAAATAACTAGCAATAAAGGAATATCTATAAAAATTATTAAATTATATCTAATTGCTTGATAAAAATTTCCTTTTAATAGTGCAAATATTGCTCTTGTTCCTCCACAAAATGAGCAATATAGTCCTGTTGTATCACGTATTAGACATGGTAATCTTACTATTCCCATATACACTAAAATTATTGTTACTAATATTATTAATGCTACTAATACTTTTTCCTTTTTTGACATTTTTATTTTATACCTTATACTTCCTTGTCTTCATAGCTTTTACAAATTCTCTAAATAATGGATGCGCATTATTAGGACGAGATTTTAATTCTGGATGGAATTGAACACCAACATTCCATAAGTTCTTATCTATCTCAACAATTTCTACTAATTTATTATCTGGAGATACTCCTGCTATTTTCATACCATTTTCTTCTGCCAATTTTCTATAGTTGTTATTAAACTCATATCTATGGCGATGTCTTTCATATATTAAATTTTCATTATATGCACTAAATGCTTTAGTTTTTACATCAAGTGTACATGGATATTTACCAAGTCTCATGGTTGCACCTTTTTGAGTTACATTTACTTGTTCTTCCATAATATTTATTACAGGATTTTTTGTTTCACTATCAAATTCCAAACTATTTGCATCTTTAAGTCCTACAACATTTCTAAAGAATTCAACTACCATTAATTGCATACCAAGGCAAATTCCAAAAAGTGGAATATTATTTTCTCTTGCATACTTAATGGCTTGTATTTTCCCCTCTATTCCTCTATTTCCAAATCCACCTGGTACAATTACTCCATCTACTCCATCAAGTAGTTTTTTAGCAGATTGTTTTTCTACTTCTTCAGAATCTATCCATCTAATTTTAACATTAATATTATTTTTTACTCCAGCATGACTTAATGCTTCATATATTGAAATATATGCATCATGAAGTGAAACATATTTACCAACTAGAGCTACTTCTACGCTTTCTTTTACTTCGTCTTTTTTCTTACATAAATTATACCAGTCCATAAGGTCATTTTTTGTTTCTTTTAAATTAAACTTCTTCATTATAATTTGTGCAACATTTTGTTTTTCAAACATTAAAGGCACATCATATATTGAATCTACATCTAAATTTTCAATTACATTTTCAGGTGATATATTGCAAAATAATGATATTTTTTCTTTTAAATCACGTGGTAAAGGGTATGTAGTTCTTGTTACTATTAAATCTGGTATTATTCCCATTCCCATAAGTTCTTTACAGCTGTGTTGTGTAGGTTTTGTTTTTAATTCTTCTGATTTAGGTAAAAAAGGAATTAATGTAACATGAACAAACATAACATTTTCTGCTCCCTTTTCAGCTCTTACCTGTCTTATTGCTTCAAGGAATGGTTGTGATTCTATATCTCCAACTGTTCCACCTATTTCAGTTATAACTACTTGTGAATTTGATATTTCTCCTGCTTTATATACAGTTTCTTTAATTTCGTTAGTAATATGTGGTATAACTTGTACTGTTTTTCCTAAGAATTCACCATTTCTTTCTTTATTTAAGACTTGCATATATATTCTTCCAGTAGTTATGTTAGAATACCTATTTAGGTTTTCATCTATAAACCTCTCATAATGACCAAGATCCAGGTCACATTCTAAACCATCATCAGTGACAAAAACTTCACCATGCTGACAAGGGTTCATTGTGCCTGGATCTATATTTAAATATGGGTCAAACTTTTGAATAGTGACTTTTATCCCTCTAGATTTTAAAAGTCGTCCGATTGATGCGGCACTTATACCTTTACCAAGTCCAGATACAACACCGCCAGTTACAAAAATATACTTTCTTTCCATACTATACCCTCCTTATATATAATCTCCAATAATATTACATTATTATATTATACCTTTTTTTTAATTTCAACAAATTTTTTTCAATTTAATATATTTTTAATATTGCAGTTAAATATTAACTTACTTGACTTTAAAAACCTTTTAAAGTAAAATATATTTATAACTATTAGGAGTAAGATATATGAAAGATTATTATGAAATATTGGAGGTTAGTAGAAAAGCATCTAAAGATACAATAAATAAAGTATTTAAAATGCATATGAAAGCTAATCATCCTGACTTATTTCAAGGTGAAGAAAAAGTAAAAGCAGAAGAAAAATCTAAAGAATTAACAGAAGCATATAACATTCTTTCTGATGATAATGAAAGAGCAAAATATGATGTTCAACTAGAGGAAGAAGAATCCGCTAACAATTCTCAACTTCAAGCTATAATTGATGAAAATGAATATTTAAAGCAAATAATTGCTCAAAAAGATGAATATATTTCAAGAATAACTAATACACAAAATCCACAATATGCACAGTATAACCAATATGATAATTATTCAAATAACCAATATTCTAATCCATATGCTAATCAATATCAAAATGGATACAGTGGATTTAATGGATTTACACCACCTCAACCACAAGATCCATATGCTGGTATGTCTCTTGAAGAACTACAACAATTAAAGAAAGAGCAAACTAAGCAATATTACAAAGAAAAGTTTAAAGATATTGGTGTAAAACTTATACTTTTAGTTCTACTTATGGCAGTATTATTAATTAGTCTAATTTCATCTTTTAGAGATTTAACTAGTATGTTAAAATAAGGTACAAAAGTACCTTATTTTTTTATAATATTATGCATATTAGTCCTCCACTACCCTCATTTATTATTTTTTGCAATGTTTCTTGTAATTTCATTTGTGCCTCATCTGGCATTCTATATAATTTATTATGAAGTCCTTCGTTTACAAGCTCGTGTAGCGACTTACCAAATATATTAGAGTCCCAAATTTTTTTAGGGTCTGTTTCAAATTCAGACAATAAATATTTGACTAAGTCTTCTGATTGTTTTTCACTTCCAACAATAGGAGAAACTTCTGTTTCTATATCTGCTCTAATCATATGTATTGATGGTGCTGATGCCTTTAATTTAACTCCATATTTATTTCCTTGTTTTACGATTTCAGGTTCTTCTAATTTTAGTTCATCTATACTTGGAGTTATTATTCCATATCCTTTTATTTTTACTTCTTCCATTGCCATTGCTATTTTATCATAATCTGATTTTGTTTGAGCAAAATTTTTAAGTAAAGAAAATATATCTGCATCAGATTTAACTTCAAAATTAGATTCCTCTGTTAGAATTTTATAAAAAACATCTGATGTTATGTCCATATCAATTTTTACATTTCCGTCTTCCATATTTGCATCTTTTAAGCAAACATTGCTAAATATCTCATTTCTTTTTATATCTTCCAATAATTGATTTATTTCTCTAATTGAATAATTATTTTCAAATTTTTCTTTTACTATATTTATTATATCTTGCTTTAACCAATGATCTAAATTTAAAATATCAAACCAATCTGGAAGATTAAAACCAATTTCTGTTACAGGAAATTCTTCTAAAACACGTTCAAATACATTAGAAAAATCATCTTCTTTCATATTTTCTATGTCTACACTAATAACTCTTGAATTATATTTTTTAGATAATTCATTTTCCAAATTTTGAGTTTCTTTACTTCTAGGATTAGTAGAATTTAATAATACTACATATGGTTTATTTAGTTGTTTTAATTCTCTAATTACTCTTTCTTCTGCTTCTATATAGCTATTTCTATCTATATCTGTTATACTTCCATCTGTTGTAACAACTATTCCTATTGTCGAATGATCACTTATTACCTTTTGTGTTCCAATTTCTGCTGCTTTTGAAAAAGGAATTTCATCTTGTGACCATGGTGTTTTTACCATTCTTGGTAAATCATCTTCCATATGTCCTACTGCTCCATCTACTAAATATCCAACACAATCTACAAGTCTTGTTTTAAATCTTACCTTATTATCTAACACTACCTCTACAGATTCATTTGGTATAAATTTAGGCTCTGTTGTCATTATTGTCTTACCTGATGCACTCTGTGGAAGTTCATCAAGTGCTCTATCCTTTTTATATTCATTTTGTATATTAGGGATAACAAAATTTTCCATGAAATTCTTTATAAATGTAGATTTTCCAGTTCTTACAGGTCCTACTACTCCAATATATATGTCTCCATTTGTTCTTTTTGATATATCTTTATATATTTCTATATCTTTCATTTTCTACCTCCAAAGATAACTTTAGTATAATATATTCTAATGCTACCTTTTTATTCCAAAAGAAAAGATAAAAAAAGAGCAGATACTAAATTGCTTTAATATCCACTCATAATCTTAATTAAAAGTTTTCGTATACTTCATCATAATATCCCTCTTTAAATATATGTATAACATCACATATTGTTTCTTGGTAATTGCTTTCCTCTTTAGGATCAACAGATATACCATATTTTAAAGATATTATACCATCTTCGTCTTCTATTGCATTAAAGTCATTCTTTTTTATTAATTTTACAATATCTTTATATTTCATAGTAATTAAATTTTCGCCTAAAAAATATAATGCTACTTTATCTTTAAATATTTCTTGATTATATATTCCTATTCCTGTGCAATTATCATTTTCATCATAATATGCATAGAAAATATCATAAATTTCCATTTCTTCATAGTCTCTAATTTCTTTTGGCATACAATTAAAGTATTTTCTTATTTCTTCTTTACTTTGACCAAAATACACACATAAATCATCTTTTCCTTGTTCTTTTATTCCTTTGTAATAATCAATATCATATGATTTATATCCTTCTGGTTCTTTTATTTCTACTTTTTCAATAATTTCTTTTTCTTCTTTTGCTCCGTTTTCTAATTTTAATTCATCAATCTTTGCTTTTATTCTTTCTTCTAATATTTTTTGTTGTTTTTCTTCATCTTCTAATAATTTTTGAAGTTCTTCAAGTTCGTTTTCCTTCTTTTGTATATTTTCATCTTTCTTAACCTCAGTAGTTTCTGGTTCTTTTACTATTTCTTCTTTCTTTTCTTCCTGTTTTACTTCTTTCTTTTCACTTTCTGGAATTTCTATTTCTATATCACTATTATCTATCTCACTAAAATCTATTATTGGCATAGGAGGAACTTCATACTTAGGTATTTCATAATCGTATTTTTTCTCTTTTTTAGATACAATTATATTAGATTCTGTTTCCTTCTTTTCTTCTTTTACTTCCTCTTTCTTTTCTTCAAAATAATATGCATTAAAGAATTCATCTTTATTATATATGTCTATACTTTCAACTAATTCATTTAAAAAAGCATTTCCATTATCATCACTTTTAGCATTTAATTTTATTCCATATTCCTTAAAACATATACTATCTGGAAATTCCATATATCCATTTTTAGTTTTTCTATCACTTATATTAATTAAAAATTCTTTAGCTTTTTCATATGTCATTGAAAACAAGTTTAATCCTACATTATCTATTGTAACATTAACTTTTTTCAATTCTCTCATTTTATTATATAATGTAACCTTTCCAAATACGTTATCTAGTTGAATTTCAAAATCATCTGATTTTATTTTATCAAAAGGATAAATTGTAGTTCCATTATATTTAACATATGCTGACTCAACAATTACTTTAAAGCTACCTTCGTTTTTATCTATTAATTTAAAATTAACTTTAACTTTATCATTTAGTCCAATTCTTTTTGCTTCATTATATATTATTTTTATAATATCTTTTAAATCTAGTTCTTCTATTTTGGCAAATCTTTTAAGTTCATTGCTTTGTTTTTTGTTTAATATATTCAAGTCTAAAAAAAATACATTATCTACTACGTCCATTTTGCACCTCGTTTATTACTACATTATTTTTCTACAACATTTTTTACATATTTTTCAAACTTTTCAATAGTACTTTCAGATAAAGTGGTACTCATAATTGAGGCTTCTTCTTTTGCTATATTTTCATCCACATTCAAATTTTTCTTTAAAAATATTTCAATAGCATTTTGTGCCTTAATTATACTTTTGGCATATTCTTTTCCTTTTGAAGTTAATGTAACTTTTTTATATGCTTCATGTTTAATATACCCTTCATTTTTTAGAATATTTAAAGCCCTATTTACACTTGGCTTAGAACAATTCATTTGAAGAGCTATATCTGTAACTCTTGCAATATTTTCAGAAGTTATAAGTAAATATATAGTTTTTAAATATTCTTTTAAAGAAGATGTCATATCTCTACTCCTTTTATCTGCATTATGTATAATATTATACATTATTTATGTCTATTTTTCAAGGTAAATGCTATTATATAATGTTATTTTTTACCTTTTTTCTCTTTTTTATATTGACTTTTAACATTTATAAAGGTATACTAATAATTGCGTTAGACAAAATATTTGCTGAAAATATAGAAATATTTTGTAATTTTATTATAAGTTATTTAAGGAGATGTAAAAGATGAAAAAAACTAAAATCGTATGTACTATTGGCCCTGCTAGCCAAGACAAAGAAGTTTTAACATCACTTGTTAAAGCTGGAATGAACGTAATGAGATTAAACTTTTCACATGGTGACCATGAAGAACATTTAGGAAAAGTAAAAACATTAAGAGAAATAAACGCAGAACTTGGTACAAATATAGCGTTTATGCTAGACACAAAAGGTCCAGAAATTAGAACTGGCTCATTTGGAAGCGACCAAAATACAAAAATGAGCTTTACAAAAGGAGATAAAATAACTTTAACAACTAAGGAAGTTGAAGGAACTAAAGATCTTCTATATGTAAACTATGCAGGTTTACCAAATGATGTTGAAGTTGGTGGACATATCTTAATTGATGATGGTCTAGTTGATTTATTAATTGATGAAATTGACGGTACAGAAATTAAATGTACTTTCCAAAACTCAGCTGTATTAAAAGGAAGACGTGGTGTAAACGTACCTGGTGCTAAATTACAATTAAAAGCTATGACTGAAAAAGATAAAGATGATTTAAGATTTGCTGTAGAGAACGATTTTGATTTTATCGCTGCTTCATTCATTAGAAAACCTCAAGATGTTATAGATATGAAAAACTATCTTGATTCTTGTGGAAAACATTCTATTAAAATAATTTCTAAAATTGAAAACCAAGAAGGTTTAGATAATTTTGATGAAATATTAAAAGTAACTGATGGAATCATGGTTGCACGTGGAGATTTAGGAGTTGAAATTCCTGAAGAAAGAGTTCCAGCAGCACAAAAAATGATGATTAAAAAATGTATAAAAGCTGGTAAACCAGTTATAACTGCAACTCAAATGTTAGAGTCAATGCAAAAAAATCCAAGACCTACTAGAGCTGAAGTATCTGACGTTGCAAATGCAATTTATGACGGAACTTCTGCAATTATGCTTTCTGGAGAATCTGCACAAGGTGATTATCCATTAAACTGTGTTGAAACTATGACAAGAATAGCTAACGCTGTAGAGCCAGAAGTAAGTTATTGGAACAGATTTAAAAGAAATAACTTAGAAAGAGCTTTCAATGGAAATCTTGAAGGTGATTTAAAGAAACAAGCTAATTTCTCAGTTTGTTGCTCTGCCCTATTTTCTAATGCAGCTGCTATAGTTGCTATCTCTGAAGATGGAGATACTGGATCTATTCTTTCAAGCTTTAGAGTTGAATGTCCTATATTTGTTCTTACTCCAAGTGTTAAAGTATATAGACATATGGCAGTTGAACAAAATGTTACTCCAGTATTAATTGAAGGAGAAACAGATTATCACGCTATATTAGATAAAGGACTAGCTATTTTAAAAGATAAAAAATATCTAAAAGAAAATGATACAGTTGTATTAAGTGGTGGTTTCTTAAATGGAACTTCTTTACAAGACCAAATAACTGGTAAAATTATTAGAATATAATTAATATAAAAGAATAAGGCTTTATGCCTTATTTTTTTATAAATTATTTAAAGAAAACTTGATTATTTACAATAATTATGTTAGAATATATGAGTAACTGATTTATTTCGAAATAAAAAGGAGGGCTTTCAAAATGGCAAAATGCGAAATTTGTGAAAAAGAAGTAACATATTCACTACAAGTGAGTCACTCTCACAGAAGAACAGCTAGAACATTTAAACCAAATGTTCAATCAGTAAAAGTTAATGTAAACGGAACACCAAAAAAGATGAATGTTTGTACTAGATGTTTAAGAAGTGGAAAAGTAGAAAGAGCTTAATTATTTAGTAGTGATATAAATTAGAACCATTTTTATGGTTCTTTTTTTATGCTCAAAAAAAGAAGAGATTCCTCTCCTCTTTCTACTATAAATCCATTTATTATATTTTAAAAATGCTTTTTAATATCATTTTCATAAATTTTCCAGGTTTATATATTACTACTTTCATATATTTCCTCCTTTAACAAAACAGCCATGTTATACCAAAAATAGCTATTGCAATAGCACAGATAGCTACCCATCCCCAAAAAGGAAGAATTAAACTTATACCTACCCCTATTCCAAATGCTAATAAAAATAATCCTATTGTTTTTCTAAATCCACTTGAAAACATATATTCCTCCTTTTTGACAAACTAAAAAAATTATTGTAAAATGACTACTATATACTATGAATCAGGTGAATTATTGTGAGTAAAAAATATAAAAAACAAACAAAAAAACAAAGTGAAAAAATTGTACAAATATTAATAGATGAATATAAAGATGCAAAATGTGGACTAGATTTTACTACTCCATTTTCTTTAGTAGTAGCTCTTATTCTTGCCGCACAATGCACAGATAAAAGAGTAAATGAAATAACTCCTATCTTCTTTAAAAAGTTTAATACTATTGAAAGTGTAAAAGATGCTTCATTAGAAGATGTAATGAATATTGTAAAACCATGTGGCTTTTACAAAAATAAAGCACATGCTATTATCCAAAGTGCTAAAATTATATGTGATGACTTTAATGGTAAAGTTCCTGATACAATGGAAGATTTAACAAAATTATGTGGAATTGGTAGAAAATCTGCTAATATAATTTTACAAGAATGTTTTTCAAAAGTTGAGGGTATCGCAGTAGACACACATGTTACTAGAATATCTAGAAAAATTGGATTTTCAAATGGAAATTCACAGTTTAAAATTGAAAGTGATTTACTAAAAACTTTCGATAAAAAATATTGGGATAAATTAAATCATGTACTTGTTTTACATGGTAGAGCTATTTGCATAGCAAATCGTCCAAAATGTGATATATGCCCTATCTCAAATCTATGTAATAAGAATGATTAACTATATTATTTTTATACAAAAACTATTGACAAAGATAGCCGAGTGTGGTATTATAATACACGTAGTCGCGGGTATGGTGGAATTGGCAGACACGTCGGTCTTAGAAGCCGATGCCGTGAGGCGTGAAGGTTCAAGTCCTTTTACCCGCACCACAAAAAAGATGCTTTATGTTTTTAAAGCATCTTTTTTTATATCATTTTTCATTGACAAACTTTTGTTTGTTTGATATAATTTTTGCTATAAAGAAATGAGGTAAATATATGGATTTAACAATTATTTTATGTGCTATAATACTAGCATTATTACTAGTTATAATAGCTCTTTTAATTAGTCTAAAAAACAAATCTGTTAATAATGACAATCTAAGACAAGAAATCGCTACTATGCTTATGCAAACTCGTGAAGAATTACTAAATAATATTAGTGCAAAAATATCTGAAAATGGTAATACTCAACAACTTCAACTTGCTAATCTTACTAATTTAAACGAGCAAAAACTTGAAAATACTCGTAAAAATATGGAAGAAAAACTTGAACTTATTCGTAGAACTGTTGAAGATAGATTATTATATATGCAAAAAGATAACGCAGATAAGTTAGAAAAAATGCGTGTAACTGTTGATGAAAAATTACAAGGAACACTTGAACAAAGACTTGGTGAATCATTTAAAGTAGTAAATGACAGACTAGAATCTGTATATAAAGGACTTGGCGAAATGCAATCTTTAGCTCAAGGAGTTGGTGACCTTAAGAAAATATTTACTAATGTAAAAGCTCGTGGTACATGGGGAGAAATAGAGCTTGGAAATATACTTCAAGAATATCTTACACAAGACCAATATATTTGCAGTGCCAAAACTAAACCTAATGCTACTGAGTTTGTTGAATTTGCAATAAAACTTCCTGGTAAAACTGATGGTCAAAATGTACTACTTCCTGTTGATTCTAAGTTTCCTGTTGAAGATTACCAAAGACTTGTTGAAGCTCAAGAAAATGGTGATATTGATGCTATAAATTCTGCAAGAAAGAGTTTAGAAAATTCTATAAAACTTTTTGCCAAAGATATTCATGATAAGTACATTGAGACACCTTATACTACAGATTTTGGAATAATGTTCTTACCTACTGAAAGTCTATATTGTGAAATAGTAAAAAATACTGTTTTAGTTGAGACTTTAACTCAAAAATATAGAGTAATAGTATCCGGTCCAAATACTTTTGTTGCTTTATTAAATAGCTTACAAATGGGATTTAGAACTTTAGCTATAGAAAAAAGATCAAGTGAAGTTTGGAAATTACTAGGTGGTGTAAAATCTGAATTTGAAAAATTTGGTGAATTGCTAGATAAAACTAATAAAAAACTACAAGAAATAAGTAATACTATGGAAAGAGCTAGTGCTAAAACAAGAACAATTCAAAGAAAACTAAAAAATGTTGAAGCATTACCTATTGGAAGTGACGAGGAGTTTTATGGAAATGAATTAATTGAGGAAACCCTTCCCTCTTCCGATGACATTATAGATGATGAAAATTATTCAGTTAGTGATGAAGAATAATAATATTTTACGAGACTAGAGAAATCTAGTCTCGTAAAATATTATAGAAATAATTTTATGTGTTGAACTAAAAAATATTTTGGATAATATTTTATCAATACTAATTTATTTTGTAATTTTTGCACTTTATTTTTACTAATTTTCTAAACTATTTATATCTTGTAAGAAATCAAAAATGCTCATTGTTATAACACCGTTATCATCTCTCCACTTTTTTATATAATCTTTTGTAATTATTATTTTCTTATATGTAAAAAATATCAATAATTTTATCTAAAAAAAGTTTCAAAATTGAAGTTTTTTTTAGACAAAGTATACTACCATCTTAATTTTATTATTAATTTTTACTTCTACATATAAAAATTAATTTGTTGAAAAATATTTTCTTATTTTATTTATTGTTAATTTCTTTTCGAGACTAGAGAAATCTAGTCTCGTTTGACTTTTAGCCAACTTTATGGTAAAATTTTATTGTTATGTTTATATAACTTTAACTCACAAAAGGAGAAGTGATTTTAGTGAAAAAAGTAAAAGCAATAGTTCTTGCTGGTGGTAAAGGTACAAGAATGAAATCTAACCTACCAAAAGTACTTCATAAAGTATATGATAGATGCATTATAGATTATGTTTGTGATGCATGTGAAAATGCAAATATAGATGATATATTTGTAATTGTTGGACATAAACATGAAGAAGTAGAAAAAGTATTAAGTTCAAGAGAAAATGTTAAATGTATATTACAAAAAGAGCAATTAGGAACAGGTCATGCTGCTATGCAAGCTCAAGACTATATTGACGATGATGATTTAGTATTAATTGTAAATGGTGATATGCCACTTATATCTCCTTATACAATTACTTCATTCATATCATTCTTAGAATTAGGAAATTTCGATGGTGCATTAGTTTCTGCAGTTTTCGAACATACTCCTGCATACGGAAGAATCGTAAGAGATTCATATGGTAATTTATCTAAAATAGTTGAACAAAAAGACTGTAACGAAGATGAACTTGCAATTAAAGAAGTAAACATTGGTCTTTATTGTTTTAAAGGCAAATACTTAAAAGAAAGTTTTGCAAAATTAAATAATAACAATGCTCAAAAGGAATATTATATAACAGATATTCCATATTACATTATTGAAAAAGGCGGTAGAGTTGGTGTCTACGTAATTCAAAATTCAGATGAAGCTCAAGGTGTTAACTCAAGAAACGACCTTTCTATCGTTACAAAAACACTTTTAAGAGATAATCGTATTAAACATATGGATAACGGTGTTACACTTATTGATCCAGATAATACATATATATCTCTTGACGTTTCAATAGGTAAAGATACAATTATTTATCCAGGTACTAATATTCAAGGTGAAACTATAATTGGAGAAAACTGTATAATTGGACCTAACTCTCACATTATATCATCTAGTATTGGTAATAATACAATTATTGAAAGCTCAAAAATTGATAGAGCATCAATAGGTTCTAATTGTAAAATTGGACCATTTTCTAATATATTAGAAAATACATATATTAAAGATAATACTATTGTATCTTCTTTAAAAGAAATTAGTAATAATTAAGGAGTGTGTATTTATGGAAAACTTAAAACTAAACTATTATTTTGAACATACAGATGAATTTGAACATAAAGAAGTATTTGAAGGTTGTACTTATCCTTGGGAAGCACTTGCAAAAGTTACTCCCCTACTTGAAGAATTAGTAGAAAAAAATAACGTAAAAATAAATAATGGTACTTTAGGTGAATTTGTATCTTTAGAAGGAAATTACATTATTGGTGAAGGTACAAAAATTCATGCTAATGTTAGTATTGAAGGACCAGTTATAATTGGTAAAAATTGTACTATACAATCTGGTGCTTTAATTAGACCAGGATGTATAATTGGAGATAATTGTGTTATTGGTCATGGTGCTGAAATAAAACACAGTATTCTTCAAAATAAATGTAAAGTACAAAGTATGACTTTTGCTGGAGACAGTATAATTGGTAAATCTACAAGAGTTGGCTCTGGTACAATACTTGCTAATAGAAGATTTGACCAAAAAAATATAACTGTAAAAAATTCTTTAAATGAAAAAGTAGATGTTGGAACAGATTTCTTTGGCGCAATAGTTGGAGATAATTCTAGACTTGGTGCAAACTGCACTACTCTACCTGGCTCATTTATTGGTGCATATACATGGATACTTCCTACAGTTCAAATTAGAGGCTTTGTCCCATCTGAAAAAAGAGTATTTCCTGTAACAAATACTAGAGTTGAAGACAATCCTAGATTAGAATTAAAATAACATAGTACACTTTAGAGTTTTCTCTAAAGTGTATTTTTTTCTCTTATTTAAATTACATTTTGTCGATATACTTGTATATTTTTTTTCTTTATTATAAAATTTATATTATAGTGGAGGTTTATATGGATTATTTAGCAAAATTTAAAGAAAAATGTAAATTAAATGATGATTTTATTAATAAAATTGATTTTTTATTTGAAAAGTTAGTAAATTTTGGATATGTAAATAGCCTTACTGTAAATAAGTTAGCTAAAAACTTATATACAAATGTTAATGCTGTTTTTCTAAATTCAGATAAAGTCCATGATTATAAAACCGGATATTATGATGCTATAAAAAAAGAACTTTATATAAAAGATACAAATGATTTAGAATCAATGTTTTTACGTATAATATATGCAATAACTACATCTCAAAAAAAAGAGAATGTATTTAATGTAGGATATTCTACTACATCACTTTCTAAATTAAATTACAAACAAGAACATAAAAACTTTGGATTTAATCGTGCTGTTGTTTCAAATCTTGTATGTAGATTGTTATATACTGAGCCTACTACTTTAAGTATAGTACCTACTTATAGGACATATACTAATGACTTTCTTGGAAATGGTATTATAACAGACAACAACATATATTTCTTAGAGGGGCAAATATTAAAACAACTATGTTTTTCTTTAAATATTCAGGAGGAAGAATTATATTATCACCTATTTATTAATCCTTCAAAATATTTAAATAGAATGTTGGAAAAAAATAGAGTTGAAAATCCAGATTTGCTATTATCTCTTTTTGATAAAGCAAGTAAATCTTATTCAAATTACAATAAACTACTATATTTTAATAAGTTACTGGATGATAATTATCTTGCTTCTAAACGAAGTTTACCAAATGAAAAAATTGATGAAAAACTTGTTAAAGAAAGAGAAAATCTAACATATACTATTTCTAAAATGTTAGATGAAATAAATCCCGAACTTGATAATGACGAATTAGAAGATATATCTGCAAGTTTAAATGAAACTATAAATGAACTTGAAGAAGCAATAATAAATGATGTAATCACTATTCAAAATATCCTTGTTGATACACTTATAATTTCTGAAAATGATTACTCACCTATTCTATTTACAATTAAACAGAAAGAACTTTCTAAACTTCTAATATTTAAAAATGAAAAACTTGAAGATAGTATTTATAATACAATTACATATAAAGTATTAAATACATTTGAAAGTACATCTTCTAATTTAATTGAAAAAATGAAATATAGTATTGCCTCAGAAGTATTATCTTCTGAAAAATATACAAAAATATATAATAGTATGCAATTTATTAGATTAACCAACCTTGATTTGGACGAAAACGTAGAAATTATGGCTTTATCTGTTGATGACACATTCTTACAACTAATAAAAGTAAAAGACCTTAATAAGCCGTTTAAGGAGCTTAGAGACAATACTGAAATAATCAAGATAGATAATTTAAAATTTTTAATAAATAGTCCTCTTTCTGTAGTTAGTACTCAAAATATAGAAAAAGTTTATACTTATATAAAAAATAATCACGAGAAATATAAAACTATAGAAATTGAAAAATTATATATAACTAATGTTTGTAATAATACTTTAGTATTAGTTTTAACAGAAAATGATTTTGAAATATTTAAAATGGATATTGTTAATGATGATATAGTTTGTAGTAGTGTTGCTCTATCAGAAAAATATGAAATATTTAATACTTCAACGGTTTCATATACTAAGAAAAGTTATAAAAATCAAGAAACTGAAACTTCAAAATTGTTTAAAAAATAGTTATCACATAAGTGATAACTATTTTTTTGTTACAATACTAATAGCAAGTCCATCTCCTATTTTTATTAAAGTAGAATCTAATCTTTCATCTTCTTTCATAACAACTAAATATTCTCTTAATCTATTAGTAGCTGTTCTATGTTTGTGCTCATTATAATCGGATAAAGTTCTTCCTCTATATAGCATATTATCTGCTATAATTATTCCACCTACTTTAGTAAGTCTAATTGCTTCTTCTAAAAATACTAAATATTGCCCTTTAGCAGCATCTATAAAAGTTACATCATATTGTTCTTCATCTGGAATAGATTTCATATATACAGTTGCATCAGAATGTATAATTTCAATTTTATCTTCTAATTGCATTTTTGCTACATTCTCTTTTGCTTTGTTGTACATTTCTTCTTTTATTTCTATTGTTTTTAATTTAGAGTTATTACCCTCTAAATATTTTGAAAAACATATAGCAGAATATCCTACTGCTGTACCAACTTCTAAAATTTTATTTGGTTTTTTTATCTTTAATATTGTTGTTATTACATCTAAAGATTCATCTTCAATTATTGGTACATGATTTTCTAATGCTTCCTCTTTAATTTCATTTAAAATTTTATCTTTATCCAAAATTTATACTCTCCTACTACATTCTTATTTTATCTAACAAATTATCTTTTGAATCATTATTATACAAAATACCATATAGTACATCTAATGATTTAATTCTAAATTTCTTCTTATCCATTAAATCAGTTATAGTGCTAAGTGTAAATATTCCTTCAACAGTTTTTACAGACATTATTTCAAATGCTTCTTGCATTGTATATCCTTTTCCAATATAAGTTCCAAAAGTAAAATTCCTACTCTTTGAGCTCATGCAAGTAAGTAACATATCTCCAAGTCCTGCAAAAGTAAATATTGTGTCTCTTTTTCCACCAAGTGCTACTATGGTATCACCTAAATCTCTAACTAAACATGCAAGGCAACTAGCTTTATATGAGTCTTTCATATCCATTCCAGTTAGCATACCCATAAATATTGCAAAGACATTTTTTATTGAAGCGGCTACTTGAACTCCAATTATATCATCACACACAGTAACAACAAGTCCATTTTCAAATTGCTCTTTTACAATTTGTGCAGCTTTTAAATTATTACTTGCAATATTAAATCCTGTTTTTGAGTCATTAGCAATTTCAACGGCAAATGAAGGTCCAGAAATCATACAAATATTTTCATTTTGAGTTGCTTCATATAAAATTTCGCTCATAAACATATTTGTTTTAGGTTCAATTCCTTTTGATACAACACATAATATTTGATCTTTTTTAGCATAAACTGCTACTTCATCTGAAACTTGCCTTACAGCAACAGCTGGAACGGCAAGTATTACTATTTTAGCATCTTCCATACAAGATGCTAAATTCATAGTTATTTCTATATCATCAGGAATTTTTACACCTGGTAAAACTCCTGGATTTTCTCTTTTACTCATTACAACGTTTGCTTCTTCTTTAAATTTAGCCCACATCATAACTTTATTATCTTTATTCTTATTAAATACTTTAGCAAGTGCAATAGCATAAGCACCTACTCCTAAAATTGCTATTTTCATTATTTCTCCTATCTTTTATTTATTATCTTTCACATCAACTTTGATATGAACGTCTCTTAATTGTTCATCTGTTACAAAATTTGGCGCTTGCATTAATAAGTCTCTAGCTTTACTATTCTTTGGAAAAGCTATTACTTCTCTTATATTTGTTTCACCTAAAAGTAACATTATCATTCTATCAATACCAGGTGCTGCTCCAGCATGTGGTGGTGCACCATATTTAAATGCATTATATAATGCTCCAAATTTATTTTTTACAGTTTCTTCGCTATATCCTGCAATTTCAAATGCTTTTGTCATTATTTGTGTATCATGATTTCTTACAGCACCTGATGCAAGTTCATAACCATTACATACCATATCATATTGATATGCTAAAATTTCTAATGGATTTTTATTATTTAATGCTTCAAGTCCACCTTGAGGCATAGAAAATGGATTATGACCAAAATCTATTTTTCCATCATCAGTTTCTTCATAAAATGGAAAATCTACAATGAAACAGAATTTATATACTTGTTCATCGATTAAGTTTAATCTTTTTCCTAATTCATTTCTAACATTTCCTGCATCTTTACATGCTTTTAAATATTCATCAGCAATAAAGAAAATACCATAATTTTCTTTTGCTCCTGTTTTTTCAAACATATCTTTTAGTATATCTTCAGATAAATATTTAGCTATTGGACCTACTACTGTTTTATCTTCATTTATTTTTATCCATGCAAGACCTTTCATAGCAAGTTCACTTTTAGCAAATTCTGTCATTTCATCAAAAAATCTTCTTGTAACGCTACTAGAATCTATAGCTATAGCTTTAACAGTTTTATTTTTAAATGCATTAAATTCAGAATTTGCAAAGCACTCTGTAACGTCAGTTAAGACTAATGGATTTCTTAAATCTGGTTTGTCTGTACCATACATATCCATAGCTGTTTTATATGGTATTTCTACAAATGAATCTTCAGATATCTTTGCATATCCATGTGTTTTAAATACATGAGTTGTTACTTCTTTTAAAACTTCTAATACTTCTTTTTGAGTAGCAAAAGACATTTCAAAATCTAACTGATAAAATTCACCAGGACTTCTATCTGCTCTTGGATCTTCATCTCTAAAGCAAGGAGCTATTTGATAATATTTATCAAAACCTGAAATCATAAGTAATTGTTTGAATTGTTGTGGTGCTTGTGGTAATGCATAAAATTCACCAGGATGTAATCTTGATGGTATTAGATAATCTCTTGCTCCTTCTGGAGAAGATGATGTAAGTATTGGTGTTTGAACTTCTACAAATCCCATACTATCCATTTTATCTCTTAATGTTTTTAATACTTTACTTCTAAACACTATTTTTTCATGTATAGATTCATTTCTTAAATCTAAAAATCTATATTGAAGTCTTAAATCTTCTTTTACTTCATGACTTTTTTCTACTTCAAAAGGCATAGGTAATAAAACATTATTTTGTATAGTTATATCTTTAATTTCTAATTCTACCCTACCTGTTTCTAACTTATCATTAATATTATCTTCTGGTCTTAAAACTACTGTTCCATCAACTGTAATAGCAGCTTCCACATTTATTTCTTTTATTTTTTCTAATAATTTAGGATTCTCTGTAGTAAGTTGTGTTATTCCATAGTGATCTCTTAAATCTATAAATACACATCCTCCTAAGTCTCTTATTGTTTTTACAAATCCTGATAATCTTACTTCTTTACCAGCATCTTTTTCTCTTAATTCATTGCATGTATGTGTTCTATATTCACTCATTTTTTCTCATCTCTCCTTAATATAAACAATTTCCTGGTGTTCTTGGAAATGGAATTACATCACGTATGTTAGACATACCTGTCATATACATTACAAGTCTTTCAAATCCAAGTCCAAATCCTGAATGTACTACTGTTCCATATCTTCTAGTATCTAAATACCAAGAATAATCTTCTTCTTTTAATCCTAATTCGTTCATTCTATTTGTTAGTTTTTTATAATCTTCCTCTCTTTGAGAGCCACCAATTATTTCACCAATTCCAGGTACTAACATATCTACTGCTCTTACAGTTTTTCCGTCATCATTTAATTTCATATAAAATGCTTTTATATCTTTTGGATAATCTGTTACAAAAACTGGTTTTTTGAATATTTTTTCTGTTAAATATCTTTCATGTTCAGTCTGTAAATCTGTTCCCCATTCTACTTTATATTCAAATTCATTATTATGTTCTTCTAATAATTCAACAGCTTTTGTATAAGTTATTCTTTCAAAATCTGAATTATAAATATGATTTAATCTTTCTATTAATCCTTTATCATAAAAATTATTAAAGAATTCAATTTCTTCTTTACAATCTGTTAATACTTTATTGATAATATATTTTATCATTGACTCAGCAAGTTCCATATCTCCTTCTAAGTCACAAAATGCCATTTCTGGTTCAACCATCCAGAACTCAGCAGCATGTCTTGCTGTATGAGAATCTTCTGCTCTAAAAGTTGGTCCAAAAGTATATACATTAGAAAATGCCATTGCCATACACTCGGCAGATAATTGTCCAGAAACAGTTAAATTTGTTTTCTTTCCAAAAAAATCATTAGCATCATCTTCATTTTTTGTATCATCTAAAGTTGTAACTCTAAACATTTCTCCTGCACCTTCACAGTCTGAAGATGTAATAATTGGAGTATTTACATAAACGAATTCATTATTGTGAAAGAATTCATGAATAGCCTGTGCTATTACACTTCTAACTTTAAATACAGCTAAAAAAGTATTTGTTCTTGGTCTTAAATGAGCTACATCTCTTAAAAATTCCATAGAATGTCTTTTATTTTGTAATGGATATTCTGGTGAAGATTCACCTGATATTTCTACCTTATTTGCTTGTATTTCAAATGGCTGTTTTGCACCTTTAGTTACTTTTACAGTTCCATATACTATTATGCTTGAGCCTATATTTAAAGCAACAACGTCATTATAATTTTCGACAGTATCATCTAATACTACTTGTGTAGATTTAAAATGACTTCCATCATTTAATTCAATAAAAGCTATTTTTTTTGAATCTCTTAAATTTTTTATCCATCCTGCAACTTCTACTTGTTGTCCATCCATATTATCATAATTATTATTTATATTTGATAATTTTATTCTTTCACTAAATTTATTCATATTTCTTACCACCTTAAAAAAAGATTTTTACTAATATTCAACGTTAAAATTATAACATAAAATTACTATATATGCAATTCAAATTCCCATAATCTGGTAAATTTAAAAGTAAATTTTAGATAAAAAATAGCAAAGATTTCTCTTTGCTATTTCATTTTATTAGTTTCTTACTTTTCTTTTTACTATGTATGCTATTCCAAGTACTGATACTACTAGTATTGCACTTAATGCATATACTGCTATATCTCCTGTATTTGTTACTTCAAATATTAATGTATCTCCTGTGTT
>CANQVI010000016.1 GCA_947627255.1 uncultured Clostridia bacterium
TTACTTTTTTATGCAAAAACGAGTGAAATTAATTCACTCGTTTTACATTGGGACTTTTTTTACAGCCCCTTTTATTTACTTACGATTTTCTTTTTTAATAGTCTAATATCTTCTCCAACAAACCTACAAACTAAGAAATCTCCTACAAATCTTGAGAATATTCTTTCTTCATATTCTCTTTTTATTTCTTGTGGAGTAAGATTAGTAGAGATTAAAATTTTCTTATTTTTTAATAATCTAGTATTTAAGATATTAAATAGTTCACTAAACTTTGCACTATTCATAGCTTCAGTTCCTAAATCATCTATTATAAGTAAATCTACATCAAAAATTTTATCATATTCTTCTCTTTCAGAATCTGTTTTATTAAATCTAAATTTATAATCCACCATTTTGTCCAATAATATTGGAGCTGTTTGATATATGACAGATTTACCTTGTTTTATTGCTTCACAAGCTATACAATTAGCTAAAAAAGTTTTTCCAAGTCCTGTACTACCAGTAAATAATAAATTTTTTTGTTGAGTATCATCAAGATTATGTGAAAAATTATATGCTAGTTTTCTTATTCCATCAATATTTTCTAATGGTGATTTTTCAATACCATATTTTTCTTTATTACTACATGTAGAATAATATCCAAAGTCAAAAGTCTCAAAATTTTCTTCTTTTATTTTTGATAAATTTGATTGCTTAAAAGCCTCATTAATTAGTTCTTGATTAAAGCAACTACACATTTTATTATCTATAAAACCTGTATCATTGCACTTTTCACATTCATATTTAGGTTCAAAGTCTTTTTTTGTAAGCCCTAATTCTTTCAGTTTATCATTGTAATCTCTATTTAATTTTGCTAACTCTATTTCTAGTTTTTCTTGTTCTACTTCTCTACTCAAATTATCCGAAAATATTCTTGACTTTGCAGATTTTAATGCAATAGTATTAATTTTGTTTTCTATTTCTGCTAATTCAGGATTTTCATCATATACATTTTTCTTAAAAGTTCTAGCATCACTTTGTGCATGTTGTCTTTTAACGCTGAAATCTCTTTCTACTTTTCTAAATACATTTCCTTGCATATGACTCTCCTCCTATACTAATTTATATTTCATCATAAAAATCATCATTACTATCATATTCTCTTTGTGAATAACTCTGATAGCTTTTTTTCTTTTCAATTACTGGTTTCTTTACTTCTGGAGTACTTTCTACAACTTTAGGTTGTCCTTCTGCCTCTAAGATTTCTTCTACAGTAGTATATCCTTTTTTATGCCAACTACTTATAATTGCATCTATATACTTTATTGATGGATTTGTAGTAGATGTACTTCTTTTTAATCCTTCTTCTATTATATCAAAATCGTAATTATATTCTTCAAGCCACTTCTTTACATATACTTCCTCATACTTGTTTAGATTTCTTCCAAAAGCTAAACTCTTAGATATTTTTTGCTTAACTTTTGTAAATTTATCATAATTATCTAAAAAGTTTTCAAGTTCCTCAAAAGTCTTAACTCCGCCATTATACCATGTTTCAGCGACGGCATAAACATATTTTTTATTTAAGGCTTTTCTTTCTTTACAATACTGAAATAATGCTATCATTACTTCTTCTGAGAAAGAGTATATATTAAACATATTACCTATGTCTGTATACCAATTTAATGTCATAACTCCATTAAAAAAACTTTCGCTAATAGCATCAACTGCTGCTTTTCTTTTTTCTTCAACACCAGGTTGAACACGTTTTGCTCTAGCATCAAATTTTGGGGCATATGATTTATTTATTTCAAGTTCTTTTAAATCTACTATAGCATATCCTCTTGAGCTTCTTGTTATAAGTTCCTCTGCTTGTAGTATTTCTATACTTGTTTTAAACTCATCTTCTGTTATATTTAGTTCTTTTACTATAACATCTGAATCTGCTTCTCCATATTTTTTTATCATGTAAAGTATATAAAGATACACTTTTATATCGTTTGCTTGTAATGACTTAATATTATTTAAAATGAATAAATCCGGTACCTGTGTATCTCCCAATTCCAACTTGTTTTTCTGTATAAATTTCATATATAAATCTCCCACATTCTAGGGGATTATTATATCACTTTCTTGCCAATTTTACAATATACTATTTTTTTACTTTTTTTACGTAAATTTTGTTAAGTTTAGCATAATATTCATATTTTACATATATTTTTCTTTTTAAAAAGTATGTTATTATAGTAACTAATTTATCTACTACACATTCTTCATTTATATTTACTAGAGTAAAAATAAAAACTGGGAGTATAAAAGTTATTAATATGTATGCTTTATATAATAAATCAATATTAAAAATTGATACTATTTTAATTAATATGAACACATATATTAAAAATGTAAAAAGGGTTTTATAATCTATTATGCCATGCCATTTATTTTTTTTATTATAAAAGTTATATATTCTTTGTTTGTTTATTTTTTCCATATATTTTCCACCTCAATATTTACTTTATATAACAAATAAACAGCACCTATAAATATTAATTCATATAGCTTTTCTTCTTTACTTACTATAGGTATAAATAGTATAAATTTATTTATATTTTGTACAATTATGTTTAAAATAAATGTCTTAATATATATATAATATATTTTCTTCAGTTTTTCGTTTAAAAGGAGAAAAAAAGTAAATGGTGTTATCATACAACATATTATTATACCAACATATCTTGTTGAATAGATAAACAACATATTTATATAAAATACTAAAGAAATATATTTTATAATATTATCTAAACTTAAATTACTATTTATAATATCGTCCAAAGAAGAAATTTCTTTTGTAAGTGACATGTATGAGATTTCATTATTTGTAATCTGTTCAAGAAAGGAGTCGATAACATATGAAAATAATGAATTTATATTAATAATTTCACTTAGTATATTCCTACTGTTATAACTTAATATAACAACTACTATCACTTTCAAAATGTATGAATAAATATTTGTAAATTCGTTACTATTATACATTGATAAAACCATTTTAAAAAAGAAAAATAAAATAGATTCAAACATGACAGAATAAAGTAATAATTTTATATATTTAAAATTATCTTCTAAATAAAATTGTTTTAAAGGACTAGATAAAAAAATATCAGAATTAATGTTAGATATACTATCTAATAGTTCATAGCCTTTTACTTCAATTAAGCAATATAATTTATTAATATTATAATTAGCTTTCGATAAAATGTTATCCATTATTTTACAACTGTTTCAATGAATTTGATTATTAAATCTAATAATCTAATAGAAGCATATCCAATTATGGTGTTAACTATTATTTTCTTACCAGTTATCATTTTTTGTTCATCACCAAAGCTAAGTTTTCGTATTAAGATACCACTAGCTAAACAGACTCCAGCAATAGGTGTAGCAATTTTTTCTAAATATCCTTGTATTTTTGTAAAAGCAGAATTTATTTTAGTAACTAAACTCGGTGTAGAAGTGGCTGCATATACCAAGTTACTAAAAATAATGCTTGTACTTATCCACAAAATACACATTAAAATTTTAATTTTCATTAATCACACACCTTTCATTTATTGTGATTCAAATAAATCAATTATGCAAATACCAAGTTGCAAATGTATCGTGTAAAAATATTTTTGTCTTCCTCATAACTAATATGTCTACAGAATGATACATTTAGGAAAGAAGATTTAATGAATTTATAGAAAGAAATTTAACCGAAAAAAATAAATAAAGAAGTAATTTATTTGAATCACGAAAACAATGTTAACACCTAGCAGATATAAAATCAATAGATAATAAAAAAAGTCTTAAAAGTAGAACTTTTAAATATAAAATTTTGTAGATATTTAGCATATGCTCAACTTATACTTTTTTTATGCTTCTTTTTTATATTTTTTTACAAAAAAGTATTGACAAGTGCCTCAATTTGTAGTATTATATATGCGCAGTCAGTTGTGAAACTGATTGCAATATACTTTGATGGGCCATTAGCTCAGTTGGCAGAGCACTTGACTTTTAATCAAGTTGTCCGCAGTTCGAATCTGCGATGGCTCACCAAAATGGGGCCCGTTGGTCAATCGGTTAAGACATCGCCCTTTCACGGCGGAGTGAGGAGTTCGACTCTCCTACGGGTCACCATTTAGAGTATATTAGCTGGAATAGCTCAGCTGGTAGAGCAACGGTCTTGTAAACCGTAGGTCCTCAGTTCAAATCTGAGTTTCAGCTCCATCTAAACAATGGTAACAAGCAATCATAGATTGCTTGTTTTTTTATACAAAAATAATGTTGGAACCTTTTGTGCCCCAACATTTGTTATATATCATTTTATATCATTATTTTATATTTGAAAATTGATTAACTTTATTTACTATGTCTTCCATATTTTCAAATTCTTTTGTTTCATTATTTTTTATCTTCATAGTTTTTGAATCATATTCTCTTAATCCATATTCAAATCCTAGAATATTATATTTATTATAATCGTTTGTATATTTTAAAAACACTAAATATTCTTTATTACTTTCCACTTCAATATCATTAATATACATATCTCTAACTAGTTTTTTAGCTATTTGTTCTGTTGTCATTTTAGTTTGAGCATACATATTCTGCTCTAATTTTTCTCTTTCAGTTTCTCTTAATCCCTCTAAATATTTCGAATACTCAATTTTTCCACCTAAACGAACATACTCTAATTCTTGATTTTCTTCTATTTTTTTATTTGAACTATTTAATAATACTTTTTCAACTTTCATAGTTCCTGTAGTATAAACAGGTACATATTCTTCTTTAACTGGATTGTAATTCATTCCTGTTTCAGAATTTATTTTAACTATTGCCACAATTTCACTATTATCGATTAAGTTTTTTATATCTGAAAAGTCAACTGCTAAATCTGCACTGTTATCTTTGTATAAAATAACCTCATCATCTACACTTTCTTCAATATTTTGTGCATTTTCATTTACAAAATTTTCATTTGATTTATTATAATTTAAAGTAACACTTATTACCGCTGTCAAAGATAAAATTACAAATACTAAAACTGGTATTAAGACTTTTTTACTTATATTCATATTTTATTCCCCCTTTTACATTTATAAATATTATCTTTCATATTCAAAAATCTTCCATTCATTTTCATCTTTATATTCATTTTTATTGATATCATATTCTAAAAAAGGATATTTTGCATTATATATAACATTTTTATCATTATCTAAAGTTACCAAATAAGTTTTCTGTATTTCTGGAATTGCTAACCCAACTGGTAAAACTCTAATATACGTATTAACTTTTTCATTATCACTTAATGCTTGATATTCGCTATCCAATTTAATATTCATCATGTCAATAATCTCATTTACATTAAATATTCCACCATCTACTACAAATTCAATATTATCACTTTTTTCTTCTTTCATATTTTTAATAACAGTACCTTTTAACTTTGTTTTAGGGTTTCCATTAACAATACAATATTCCAATATACTTTCTACTTTTATTACATATACATTTTCTTCTGGTAAAATATTATCCGAAATTAAAATATTACTATTTTTATCATTATCTAAAGTATATTGTATTGTTTCTTTTACAATTTGACTTTTCATATCAATATTACTAGTATATAATATATTTTCATTACTAGATGTATAATTTTTATATACTAAAATACCAGATACTGATAAAATTATTAAAAAAGATAAAACAGCTACCATTTTATATATTTCCACTTTTCTATTTATCTTTGCTCTTGCAACAATATTTTTTATTTCCTCTTTAGTGAAACCATCAAATGATATATTATTAACATATTCATATAATGCTTTATCAATGTAATCATCAGATTTATTCAACATTCTTACCTCCTATTTCTTTTTTAGCTTGTCTTTAGTCCTTGAAAGTTTGCTTTTTATAGTTCCGTTTTTTATATTTAATATTCTTGATATTTCTTTTAAACTATATTGACCACTATAATACATAGCTATTATTGTTCTTTCTTCTTCATTTAATTTATTTATGATATTATTAAAATCTATTTTATCTATTAATTTTTTAAAATTGTCTTCTAAACAAATAAGATTTTCAAAATTATTTTGATTAAATGAGACTTGTCCTATTTTATTATCATGAACTATATCATTACATTCATTAATTAATACGATAATTAACCAAGATTTTAATTTTTCTGCATTTTTTATTTTTTTACAATTCAAAAATAAACTTAGAAATGTTTCCTGAACAGCATCTTTAGCCCAAAATTCATCTTTTAATCTTAATTTAGCTATTGTATATAACTGATTTTCAAAAGCTTTTACAATGCTTTCAAAGGCTTCTTCATCTCCATGTTTCAATTTTTTTAAAAGTTCTTCCATAATTTAATACCTTTCAAATTTTACTGTTTATAAATTATATCACAACCTTAAAAATCCTATGACTAATTTTCAAAATTGCTTGTACAATCAACTTTACACTATTAAGACTCTATTTATACAAAAAAGGTTGCATTTTTTATAAATTATAATAAATTTTTACAAAAATAAAGCCACGTATATTATTACGTGACCTTTACTACTAAAAAAGAACCTTATTAAAATAAGGTTCTTTTAATTTATCTTCCCATTAACCAATCATCTAAATCAGCTTGTTGCTTTTGTTGATCTTCTTTAGCTTTTTGTTGTTGTGTATCAATCTCATTACTATAAGCTTTTGCTTCTGATTTTTCTTGTTTTTCTTGAGATTTAACTTCTTGTGTTTTTTCTTCTTTAACTTCTACTTTAGTTTCTTCTTTCTTTTCATAATTGTTCTCTGGAGCTTTCTTTTGTTCTGTAGTGTTATCTTTTTTAGTAACACTTGTTACATTTTCATTTAAATCTTTTACTTCTTTATTTTGATCTTTTTTAGCATCCTCTATAACTTGTTTATCTTCGTTAACTTGTTGATTATCTCCACCGAATTTTGTAGTAGTTTCTCCTTCTACTTCTTTTCTACCAGAATTAGTTTCTTGGATAACTTCTTCTCTAGTTTTTTGAGTATCTCCACCATATGAAACTTTTCCAGAATTTTTTAAGTCTGCTGCCTCTTGTCTTTCAGCATCTGTTAATCTGTGACTTGTACCTTTTTGTACTTCTTCTACTTTAACTTCATTTTCTGCATTTTGTTCTGGAACAGTATCTTTATTTCCATCTGTTACAATACTTGTATTCTCTGGAACTTGTATTTTATTATTTTTGTTTCTCATATATGTAATACCACCATAAATTGCTCCAGCAGCAACTACAGTTACAGCTAAAACTTTAGCTATATCTTTATATTTTTGCCATGCAGATTTAGCATTATCTTTCTTCATTTGTTGTTTTGATTTTAAACCTACAAATCCTTTTTCAACATCATGTACTTCTTTTTTTATTGTATCTGTTTTTATTTTTTCATCTCTAACTGCAGCATTAACATCTCTTAATTCATTTAAATTATAATTTGCTTTTAACGCATTTTTTGCTCTTTCATATAAACTTTTATTCTTTGCCATTTTTTATTCCCCCTCTACTCTTCATCTTTTATATCGTCCATTAATTCATTTAAATTATCATTTTTCTTTAATTTTGCTATTTGTTTTTTATATTCGGCTGTTTCCTTAATATACATTTCAGTATCTGCTTTTAGTCTTTCTAAATCTTCTCTATCATGTTCTATACGTTCTCTTGTTTCATCAATTTCTTTTTCGTTTTTCTCAATTTCTGCTAAATTTGTTTCAATTTCTTGTTTCATAAGTATTGCAATTGCTTCTTGTGTTTCCTTATCTATTTGATCAGCAGTAATTTCTCCTCTCTCAAAACGGGCCTTAATTTCTTTAATTTCATTAAAATCTTTCATATTCTTTTCCTCCTTATCCGTTCAATTAATTACATTTATAATTATAGCATATTTTATGGTATTTGTCAAGTTATGTAAACTTATAATTATTATATTAAAACGAACACTCTATATTTTATATATTATCACATAAATCAACAATATACAAGAAAAAAATAGAATGTATGAACATTCTATTTATATTTTAATATTACTAATTTCTATTCCATAATTATATAGTTTATTATATTCTTTATTTTGTATTAATTCTCCAGCAGTTTTTATATATATATTAGTATCTGGAAAATTTACATTTTTCATTATTCTTATTATTTCAGAATCACATAATAGTTCTTTCATTTTTTCATATGATAGTTTATATTCATCCTCTTTTTGGAAAGTACGAAGTATATATTTTACTATCATAGTTGAATATATATAATGTACTTGGTCATATATTTTTTCACCAAATGAATTTTCTTCTAAAAAGTTTTCAACAATATTAACAACTTTTAAAGTATCATTTAAATTTCTCATTAATTTGTCTCTTCTTTTACTATTACTTGAGCTTCTAAATATATAATGATAACAGCAACAATCTAAGAAATATATATTTTCAATATTAAGTAATAAGTCTAAATAAAATAACAAATCTTCCATCATATGTATATCTTCATTAAAAGGCTTAACCTTTTTTAACAATTCTGATTTTGCAAATATTAAAGGTGTATATGCTTCTATTTTATTTTCAAACATATATGGAATTATTTTATTTTTTATTGCCTCTTTACCTATAACTTTGTTTGACAAGTCCAGCATATTTCCTTGACTTATATAGTTAAAATCTCCGTCTTCTTTTTTATAATTACATCTTATTACATCTGTATTATATTTTTTCATTGCATCAACAATTTTTTCATACATATCTTTTTCTATATAATCATCTGCATCAAGAAAAGAAAAATACTTTCCTGTAATGTTTTTAAGTCCTATATTTCTTGCTCTACTAACACCTCCATTAGGTGTAGTAATAACTTTAATTCTATTATCTTTTTTTGCATATTCGTTTACTATATTTAAACTATTATCTGTTGAACCATCATTTACAATTACTACCTCAAACTTTTTATATGTTTGAGCTAATATTGAATCTAATAACTTAGCAATAAATTCTTGTGCATTATACATTGGAATAACAATACTAATTAAATCATCCATACTAATACTTTTTCCTTTCGTCCTTACTTTCAAGTACGCTATGAACTAGTAAATATCTTTCTGCAAGTCCTACTTTTTTACAAACATCTTTATTTATCTTACTACCACTTTCAATCAATTTAGTAAATTCTTTATCTAAATTAGACACCATTTTATCTATAGAAAATTTTGATATTATCTTATTTCTACATATATCTTTAACATCTTCTTTTTTATATTCGTCTAAAATCTCTAATATTGCCATTATATATTCTTGTAATTCTTCTTCTGAATAATTAAAATCAAACTGCTCATCTGGTGTTTGATATGGTCTAACAAGCACACCACAATCATCACCTATAAGTTCAGATTGTCCACCAACATTTGAAGAAACAACTGGTACTCCCATAGATAGAGATTCATATGTTGTAAGAGTTAACCCCTCTCTTAAAGAGCATATAAGTGTAAGGTCTGCCACTTTATAAAATGGTCTAACATCTTGTTGCATTCCAAAGCAAGTAACATATTTTTGCATATCATTTTCTTCTATAAATTTTTTTACATCTTCAAGTGCAGCACCATCACCAACAATAGCAAGACGAACGTCATCTCTAATTAGTGCAAGTCTTTTCATAATATTTACAGCAAATAAAGGTCTTTTATAATGTACAATTCTACTTGGAAATAGTATAACTTTCTTGCCTTTGTACATTTCTTGTAACTCCTTATCTTTTTCTTGCTCAATATTAGGATCATAAAAACTTGTATCTGTTCCAATATAGACAGGTTTAACATTTTTTATATTTCTTTTCATAGTTTTGTACATAACTTCTCTTAAATGTGCTGTACAAGTATAAGTTGCATCAAGATAATCTGCAACGGCATTAGAATCTTTAGGAAATCCTCCATTTCTTAAAGTCCAATTTTCAGCATGTATATAATCTACAAATGGAACATCTTTAAATTGACACTTTAACCATGGTAATGCATAATATCCATAATAACTATTACTTAAAAATACAAGTTTTATTCTTCTACTACGTATAATATACTCAATAAATGAAGCCCAATCTTTTCTTTTTAAGAAACTAGTTAAGTCAAAATATTCTTCTACATATTGTTCTATTCCTTGTCTTAGAGCGTAATCACATTTTTGTGTTGTTATTACACTTATTTCATATCCTTTTTGTTTTAAACCTTTAATAAGATTTAGATTAAATATATCTGCACCACCAACAACTGACCAAGGTAAAATAAATAAAACTCTTTTAGTATTATCGTCAGGTACTATAGATTTTCTTTTTAAATCTACTTTTTCAGGTACATTTTTATAATCTACTTCATAGCTATCATCAAACTGTATTATTTCTGTTTTAGAGTCTATAGTATTAGCAAGCTCTAAAATTTTAGTATTAATCTGTTCATCAGGTAATACTTTTTCTTTCTTATCTGTTTTTATATTTCTGTGCCAAAGGCCATAAAATCCCATCTTAAGAGGTGTATATTTTTTAGCTAAGAAATTTAGCCACATATACCAGTCTTCATAACCGTCATTACCAAACTTTCCGTATTCTTCTAAGAATTTATCTTTTCGTATAAAAGCACCTGAAGATATGATATTCTTTTTCTTTTCTTCAGAAATACTTAATTTAACATTATATAATTGTTCTTTTGAGCCAAATTCTACTGTTCTTGAGTATGCAAACTGTGCATCACTATTAAACTTCATAGTGAAAAATCCACATTCTAGCATTGTCTTATCTAGTAAATTAGTAGCGTCCAGCATAAAAAGAATATTTGTAATCGAATTATTTGCTGCATAAATTTTTGCATTTGCAATATTTTCATATTCATATTTTAATATTTTTATTCTTTTATCTTTTTTAGCAAGTTCCTTTAATGTTAAATTTTCTTCTTTTGTAACGATTATCCATTCCCAAAAAGGAAAAGTTTGATTTTTTAATGATTTTAAAGTTTGATCTATATATTCTAATTCATTATTTTCTTTGTTTATTGTTATAATACTTATTAAAGGTTCTGAAGAATTTATACTTACTCTTTTAGTGTCTTCTTTTCCAGGTTCAAAAGAGAAGTCAAAATACTTCATTTCATCTATTGTTTTAGGCTTTCTACCCATGGTATTCCTCCTTTGAATATCAGAGTAATTATAGCACTTTAAAGAATAAAAGTCAATTTTTACATTTTGCTAAATAAGTAGCATATTGTTGATATCATTTACATAAATTAAGAAATAAAAAGTAAATCTTACACATCTCTTTCCTTTATTTTATCTATATTTTTCAATAAATATTCAAATATTCTTTTATGTACTTCTTCATCCATTATTATCCTTTTAACATTTTCCTGTATATTTGCATCATTTGTTATTTGTAATAGCATTTTATAACCATCTATTGCCTCTTGTTCTTGTAATAAATCGTTTTT
Organism: uncultured Clostridia bacterium; assembly: GCA_947627255.1. Lineage (GTDB taxonomy): Bacteria > Bacillota > Clostridia > TANB77 > CAG-465 > CAG-465. The sequence goes on from CANQVI010000016.1 coordinate 11,518, forward strand.
AAGTGCAGCTTTTATATCTTTTATTTCATAATATACGTTATTTGCAGTCCATGGCATAAAACTATCACTATAAACATAGTATGGTAGTCTTCCAAGCTCGCATATTATATTCCCAAGTATATCTAGATGCCTCATTTCAACAACAGCTATTTTTCCTAATACATCTGATAGCTCTTTATCTTCAAAAGCAATATGCTGATACACATATTTTGTTATTGCAGTTAATTCACTTACTTTTCCTGAATAGTCATCATATATATAATTTGCCAATTCTAAGTTCTTTTTTTCTACTTTAATTTCAGGATATGGTACTTTTCGCACCTCATTTAATAATTCAAAAATATATTCGTAATCCATAACTTCACCCATAAAATAATATGAAAAAAAATACACTCATATGCATGAGTGTATTACATTATAACATTTTTAGGATTCATTACATTCTCAGTAACGAATTTTATTACCTTACCGTTTTTTATTGTAGCTTCAGTAAATTTTGCAGATGGATAAGATGTATTTTCGTTTAATACTCCCTTATCATCAAGAATCATCCCAGATGTTGAAGTAATCATAATTCCTCCTAAACGTTGTAAACAGTTTACATGGTAGTGTCCAAATTGGACAAAACAAATGTTATAGTTTCTATTCTCGATTATAACATTGTCTGACATATTCTCAAATTGCTGCCACATTTCTTTCTCAATTTTGTATGACTTAGTATAAGCTAACTTTCCAGTTCCATGTTGTAATCTTTTAACTACACCCATAATTACTAAATTTGCTACATTTTCATTTATATGATGAAATTCAATTCCCTTTTCTAATAGTTTTCTTTGTACTAATATGACAGGGTTAATTGAATCATTTTTTTCAAATGATAAATCCCTTTCTCCGTTTATACAATAGTATTTAAATTCAGGATACTTAGAGAAAAGGTCTATAGCAATATCTGCTTGGTCTTGAGCAGTTTTAGCAGTTAAATACAAATCTTGCTTTTTATACTTAGGATGTCCAGCACATAGGTCACCAGAAATATGAACATTCGTGTAGCCTTCTTTACGTGCTAAATCTAGAATATATTTTAGTGTATCAATTTGACAAAAAGTACTTCCAAAATATATATCGCTTAGTTCTAACCACTTTTCGGTAACTGCCTCTTTGCTAGCAAAAGAAATTATTTCGTAGTTTTTTTCATTAAAGCTAGTTATATAGTATGTCTTTCTTAATTCATTGTATTTTATATTTCCTGTGGCTGCAATTAATTCATCAATTTCTTCTTTTGTGAGTTCTAATTCTTCAAGCGTACACTCCATTGAACGCATTTTAGAAAGTGCATTAGTTGCTTTTTGCGAAGTTAAAAATTCATCTTTCATAATTTATCCCTCCTCTTGCCAAGGATCATAGAACTCTATTTTCTCCTTGACTATTTTGTCGTCAACTATTGTAAGCTCTCTAAATACTCCTCCTGTTTTTCCTGTAATACCCATACGTTTTTCTAAATCGCCATCATGTTGAAAATTGCCAGGCATAATAATTGTAACGCCACTCATTGATAGTGCATATGTCGTGTGAAAATGTCCTGCTTGTATACTTCTTAAGTTGTAAGTTTTTCCACCCAAATACACGTCATTAAGATTACTTTCAAATACTCTTGAAAGATAAACTTGTACTTTATATGATGCCGCTCTAGCAGCTCCACCTTGCAAATGAATAAGTCTAAAAACAATACCTGCATGAATAATATTTCCTTCATATGCATTTAAATAAGTAAATCTTTTTCCTTTTTTAGCCATTTTTGCTTCCAAATATTTGATAGGATCAAGTCCACCTTTCATGCAAAATGATTGGTCATGATTACCCATACTAGCAATGTACCAGAAATTGTATTTTTCAAGTATCGAAATAAGTTCGTTTACTTGTTCGATAGCTTTGTTATTTTTAAGGTTATTTTCTTGTCCACGATATACTCCAAAGCCATCTATTAAGTCACCAGAGATGTGAACATACTCAACGCCTCTTTTTTGCGCTTCTAGAAGAGTTTTGTCTAATCCAATTTTATCAAAATTTCTGCAACCTGTATGAAGGTCTGAAATTTCAAGAAGTTTGAGTTTTACCTCCTCACCTTTTTTTGCTAAATCAGAAATTTTTATATACGCAGTATCACCAGATTGAACTATATAATACGTATAATCTCCTACTCTTGGATCATATTGTTCTTTGATGTTATATCCCATATCTTTTAGACAAATTATATCTTCCGTAGTTATTCGTAGTTGCTTTAACGTGAGCTGTTCTTTTTCCATTTTTTTAATTACTTTGCTATAATTTTTCATAAAAATCCCTCCTTATATTAATTTTTAGGAAAACAAGCAAATATTTATTAGCTCATCAATATTAACAACTGCCCTCATTATATAGTATAAATTTTTTGATGTCAATAGATAAAATATTATTATTTTTTTGATTTTTTTTATTAACATGCATACATATTTATGCTATAATTTTTTTGAAAAATAGGAGGAGAATATGTCGAAATTATACTTTAGATATGGAGCAATGGGAAGTGGAAAAACTATAGATTTATTAAAGGTAGCATATAATTACAAAGAACGTAATCAAGAAGTTATAATTTTCACTGCTAAAATAGATGATAGATATGAGGTTGGGAAAGTAACTACAAGAATCGGAATTCAATCTGATGCCTTAACCTTTGATAAAGAAACAAATTTTTATAGATATATAAAATCATTAGATAAAAAACCAGATTGCATACTTATAGATGAAGCTCAATTTTTAAACAGAAAACAAGTATTGCAACTTAGTGATATTGTAGACTATTTAGACATACCTGTAATATGTTACGGCTTAAGATCAGATTTTCAAATGAAATTTTTTGAAGGCTCTGGTCCACTTATGGAAATTGCAGATAAAATTGAAGAAATAAAAACAATATGTGAATGTGGTAAAAAAGCAACTATAAATATGAGAATGATTAACGGTATACCAACAACTCGTGGCGAACAAGTATTAATTGGTGGAAATGATTCATATAAATCTGTTTGTAGGAAATGCTATAAAAAATTAACTCACCATGTACCAGGAATATAAAATAATGAGGAAAACGTTATAATACGCTTTCCTCATTTTCAAATATAACTATATCACTACAGTCTTTTACTTTTAAATATTCTTCTTTGCTTTTTACAGTCCACACTGCCACAGCAATTCCTTTTTTCTTTTGTTTTTGATAAAATTTATTATTCATATTAGTATATTGATAAGCAATAAAATCTGGCTTTGTAAAAATATTAAATACCATTTTACCTAGTAAAATTTTTAATATTCTACTTTTTACCTCTCTAATATTTTTATCTGCTAATTGTCCTCTAATAATTGTAGGTGCATTTTTCTTAAGCCAAAATAATATTCTTGGATCAAAAGCCTCTACAATATACTCTCCATTATAATTTTTTAATGTATTAATAAGTTTAGATAGTATTTCTTTATATCTTTCATCTGTCTTTACTTCTATTATAATTGGAACACGATTATCTATAAATAATAAAACATCTTCAAATGTTGGAATTTTACTTTCTGTAGCTAATAATTTAAGTTTTTTTATTTCATTTAAATTTAAAGATGAAACATCTTCTTTTATTCCAGTCATTCTTTTTAAATTTTCATCATGAAATACCACTAAATATCCATCTTTGCTCATTCTTATATCTAACTCTATAGCATAATTTTTCTCAATAGCCTTATTAAAAGCCTCCATAGAATTTTCAGGAATATCCCTTTTATTATGAAGTCCTCTATGTGCTGTCTTTTCATATTTTTCTACATTCATATTATCATACCCCTATTTATATTAAATATTATCTATTATTTTAATATACTCATTTATATCTAATTCTTCAGCTCTTGTATTTAAATCTATATTGCATTTTTTAAATAGTTCTTCTATTTCTGTTTTCTCCATGTTATTAAATTTAGTAGCAACTAATGAATTTGTCATTTTCTTTCGTCTTTGTGCAAATGATTTATGTATTAATTCAAAAAGCAATTTTTCATTTTTTACATTATATTTAGATTGTTTATCTAAACGTATAACAGCGGATGTAACGCCTGGTTCTGGAATAAAGCTAGAGTTTGGCACTGTTATTTTAATATCTGCATCAGAGAAATATTTTACCATTAAAGTTAATATTCCAAAATCTTTGCTTTTAGGACTTGCAACCATCCTTTGAGCTACTTCTTTTTGAACCATAACTGTTATACTAGATATGCTATTTTCATCTTCAAGCAACTTAAAAATAATAGGTGTAGTAATATAATATGGTAAATTAGCAACTACCTTTATATTATCAAAAGACATATTATTTTCTTTTTCCACTTTTTTTACTAGTTCATCAATATTTACTTTTAATATATCTTCATTTATTAGCATATAATTACTATAATCTTTAAATCTATCAGTTAGAACTTCTATCATTTTTGTGTCTATTTCAACTAAAATAACATATTTAGAAGCATTTAATAGATATTCCGTTAAATTACCAAGGCCAGGACCTATTTCTATTACTAAGTCCTTTTTACTTATATCTGATTCAGATACAATTTTTTCTAAAATGCTATCATCAATTAAAAAATTTTGTCCGTATTTTTTATTTGCTCTTATATTATATTTACTCATTATATTTTTTGTTTTTAACAATGTATTCATAAAAACTCCAATCTAATAAAAAAAGAATAGCATATGCTATTCTTATTAATTCAAATTATATAGTACCAGTAGAAATTAATCTTTCTCTTGTACTCAATATATTATTGCTATATGCTCTATCTATTATTCCTTGACTGAAACATAAATTATAATAAGCATTCTCACCCATATTATATGAATTTAATGCATATACTATCTTTGTTAATTCATCAGATACTTTTGTTGAAGCAATTCCCATATATACACTAAGCATATATGCACCAGCAGTCATGTTATCATATGGATCTAATAAATCAGTTATACCAAGTTTAGCATTCAAATTAGCATAATTAGATATACCTATTTGACACAAGCCATATGCATATCCACCAGCACTAACAATGCCAGCATTAAATCCACTTTCTCTGAACATTAATGCTATAAATAATGGATAGTCAATTCCATATCTCTTACATATATTGTATGCATATTTTTGATACTCAACAGGAAGTGATATATTGTATTGAACAAAACCACTATCAACTGTTTGTGATGTTATAGAAGTTACTACACTACTTCTTGAAGCTGTAACTTTAGTTCCTACTTCAACTACTCTATTTTTAGCTTCTGCAAGGACTTGTTGTCCTATTTCATCTTTTTGTATTACTTTATCTTTTGTTGATTTTACAATATAACTTATAGACTTAGACCCTTCTTCACCTTCTTGTAAAACTTGAGTTGTTCCAGAGTCTACTTCATCGTTATTTACTGTCTCCTCTTCAAATGGTATTGCTTCTATTTCTTGTTTAACACTAGCAACTATTGGAGAATATGATTCTCTTATGCTTTCTACATCAAAAGATTCGTCATATTTAGACGATAATGATATTGTCATGCCATTTTTTAATCTAGCATTTTTTGCAGGTTCTACCACTGCATTATCATTTAAATATACTTTATTTTGTAGTAAAAAGGCATCAACAGAACTAGCTAAAGTCTTAATGCTCTTTACATTACCATAATAGTTAAATGTTATAGTCTTAAGTTGGGTTGTTATTGCAAGTAATCCAGCTGTAGCAAATATTAGAACTAAACTTACACCAGTAAGTATCTTTCTTAATATATAAGCCTTATCCTTTTCCACTAAAATTCCTCCTAAGAATATTTAACAAATTTATTATACTATATAATATATTCTTTGTCAAATCATTTATTCCTGTCATATATCAGTCATATTAAGGAATATAATTAATAATATTATTGCAAATAATATAAATAAATGATAAAATATTTTTAACGCATTAAAGGAGGTATATTTTATGTGGATAATAATAATAGTTGCTATTGTTGTTGTAATTCTTCTAGCACTTATTGGACTATATAACAACTTAGTATCTTTAAAAATGAGAGTTAAAAATGCATGGGCACAAATTGACACTCAACTTAAAAGAAGATTTGATTTAATACCAAATCTTGTTGAAACTGTTAAAGGATATGCAGCTCATGAAAAAGAAACTTTAGAAAAAGTTGTTGAAGCTAGAAATACATATGTAACAGCTTCTACTGTTGAAGAAAAAGCTGAAGCTAATAATCAATTAACTAGCACTTTAAAAAATCTTTTTGCTCTATCTGAAGCATATCCAGACTTAAAAGCAAATGAAAACTTCTTAGCATTACAAACTGAACTATCAGGAACAGAAGATAAAATTGCTTATTCAAGACAATTTTATAACGATACAGTTCAAATGTATAACACAGCTATCATGAAATTTCCAGCTAATATAATATCTGGAATGTTTGGATTTAAAGAAGAAGCATTTTTCAAAATTGACGAATCAGAAAAAGAACCAGTTAAAGTACAATTCTAATAGAGGTATAATATTATGATTTTAAAATCCGTAAGAGACAATAAAGTTCAATCATATGCTATAGTCTTAGGATTTATAGTAATTGTAGCACTATTTATATATTTTATTTGTATGTATATGGATTTAGGTCCTATATCTATAGTAATAGCTGTGGCATTTTCAACAATGAGTAGTATAATTGCATATTATAATTGTGATAAAATGGTACTGGCTATGAATGGAGCAAGACCTGCTACAGAGGAACAAGATAAATTGCTTAGTTCACTTCTAGATGGACTATGTTTAGCATCAGGTCTACCAAGACCAAAGCTATATGTAGTAAATGATTCTTCACCAAATGCTTTTGCAACTGGTAGAAATCCAGAACATGCTGTAATTTGTGTTACAACAGGACTTTTAAATATAATGGATAAATATGAACTTGAAGGTGTATTAGCACACGAGTTATCTCATATAAAAAATTACGATATTTTACTTTCAACTGTAATATCTGTATTTGCAGGTTTTGTAGTAATGGTTTCTGATTTTGCAATTAGATATGGCTTTAGAAGAAGACGTTCAGACAATGACAGTAATAATCCTTTAGATATTATTATATTATTAGTAGGCATGGTATTTATTATACTATCACCACTATTTACAAAGCTAATTCAATTAGCAATATCTAGAAAAAGAGAATATCTTGCTGATGCAACAGCTATAGAATTTACAAGAAATCCTAATGGCCTTATATCTGCACTTGAAAAATTACAAGATGATTCTTCTAGTATGCAAAATATAAGTAAAGCAACAGCACATATGTATATTAATGAACCAAATAAAAAGGAAAGAGAGAAAACAAATATATTTTCTACTCACCCACCAATTTCTGAACGTATTGAAAGACTTAGACATATAAATTAGTCTCATTTTGAGACTAATTTTTTTATTTTTTAATAGTTTTCTATTTAAAAAATACTCATCATATGATATACTTACTTTGGTTTTAGGAGGTAGAGTAATGAGAACAAGAGGATTTGAAATAGCAAAAGGATATGAAGATAAAGACATTCATATACCAGTTAGAAAAACTAAACATTCTGCAGGATATGATGTAGAAGCAGCAGAAGATGTAGTTATACCACCATTTAAATTTGGTATGAAACCTACACTTATTCCTACAGGTTTAAAAGCATATTGCCAAGATGACGAGTTCTATATGCTTGTAAATAGAAGCAGTGGACCAAAAAAAGGTTTTGTTATGAGCAACAGCATTGGTATTATAGATGCAGATTACTATGGTAATGAAACTAATGATGGACACTTTTTCTTCCAATATTATAATTTTAAGGATGAAGATTTAGTAATAAAAAAAGGAGATGTTATTGGACAAGTTATATTCCAAAAATATTTAACTGTTGATAACGACCAAGCTGAAGGCGTAAGAACTGGAGGATTTGGAAGCACAAATAAATAAGAAGCGTTAGCTTCTTTTTTTAGCTATTTTTGTTTATCTATTAACTTTTGTATATATTTATGCTATAATAGAAAAATCTAGGAGTGATAATCGTGCAAGACTTATATATATACGTTAATAAAGATAAAGTCGATGATTGCTTAAAATATGGCATTAAACTTTCAGAATTTGAAAATAGAGTTCTTAACTTACCCAATAATATAAAAAGAGGAATTCAAGCATTTCTATCACCTAAGGACTCAGATTTATATGCTCAAGATGATTTTGAATGTATACGTGTTATACCACGAAAATTAAATGCAATAGTATTTAATAAAATATGTGAAAACACTAGTTTAATAGAAGACTTTAATTGTAATATAGAAGATTATAAAATCGGTGATTATGAAGCACCAGAAGCAATAATATGCTCTACTTTACTACCAGAAAATTTAGAGCTTTATAATAAAATATTAGATAAACCTTTATTAGTTCAAAATTCGCGTGAATTCTACTATGAAAAATGCATAAATGAAATAATTGAAACTGATGTATTTAGTAAATATGAACTTTACCAAACATTACTAATTTTAGGTGATCAAAAGAAAGTTTTTAATGTAAAGAAAGAAAAAAATGTAAAAATATATACTGATGCAATAAGTGGTAAGAATTATACAAAAAAGATAAATTAAAAAGATGGAACAAGTTCCATCTTTTTTTATTCTATAACAAGTTGGTCATAAAGCTCAATTTTAAATGTTGGGTCTAATCCTAGACTTTCTATTTCTTCTTTTTCTAAATTATCAGCTATAACAATACTATCGCTACTTGCTACAATATTTATTGGTACCCTGATGTATTCTGCACCATACACCATTAATACATAATCATAACCTTTTTCTTCATCCTTATATATTGCATTTGTAGGAATAGCCATACCACTTTGTGTTTTCCATACAACTTCACATGATAATTTTCTATAATCAACTATATTATCTATTTCATTGCTTATTTTAAATAAGCAATAATTATATTCTTCATCTTGAGTTAATTTAATTAATTGAGAATAGTATGTTGTATTTTCAAAGTCAGTTATTCTTATTCTGTATCTATTATTTTCTGCTATATATTGTTCGTTTTCATCCCTTTTTGTTTTTAATAACAAATATACAGAATAATTATCCACAACTTTAATACCAAACTCACTACTTGTTGCAGTATCATATTTAGATATTATTTCATTATACTTTTGTAAGTCATAATCTTCAATATCGTTATAGTCATATGTATTCTCTAAGCCATCAATTTTATATGTTACAATACCAGATATTGGAGCATTAATAACATCTGAGGCTTCTTTACTTAATTTTACTAATTCTTCTCTTTTGTTTATTAAATCTCTTATTGCTGAGCTATCAGGAGTTGAATTAGCAAGTACTATTATTTTTCTATATGCAAGTTCATCAAGTTTTGCTTTATATTCTTGCATTTTTACATATGAAGTAGTACTTTGTGCCTCTTTAGCATATGATAAAATTTTATCTTCAATATTTGTTATATCTGCTGAATATGTAGCAGGTAAATCTTTTATTAAAAGTTGTATTTGTTTATCTACTTGTGCTATCTGATTTTGATAATCATCATAGCTATTACTTTTATATGTTGCTATAGTTTCTAACTTTGAAGTTCTCTTACCCTGGTCAATTATTGAGATGACGGGTAATGATTTATTATATTCAACTAAACTTTCTTTTTTTAGCAAATATAAATTTGTTTCTTGAGACCTTTCAATAGTACCATTAACTATAGTATATATAGTTTTCTTTTTCAATGCATCTTTATTTAAAAAAAATATAAAAAAGATCACAATAGCTAATATTAAAATTATTATTTTAATATTTTGCTTTAAAACCTCAATAACTTTATTCATATACCTCTCCTATTAATTATTTACTTGTTTTAAAATCTCATCTACTAGTGCATCTTTTGATTTACTTCCATCTAATTTTATAACATCAAGTTTATTATTAAACCATGTCATTTGTCTTTTAGCATAATGTCTTGTTTCTTTTTTTAAGTTTTCTACACATTCTTCTAAAGAGCTTTTTTTCTCAAAATATGGGAAGAATTCCTTATATCCAATCGCTTGCATACAAGTATTATCTTTTGGAAGTTTCATATCATATATTTTTTTAGCTTCATCTAATATTCCATCTTTTAACATTAAATCTACTCTTAAGTTTATTCTATTATATAAGTATTCTCTTTCTTGTTCAATGCAAAAAACAATAAATTCATATTTTCCTTTTTCTTTTTTTATTCTTTCTTCTTCATTTTTCATATGTTCAGATTTAAGCAAATTAGTTTTCTTAGCCATTTCAATAGCTCTAATTACTCTTTTTACATTATTCATATGAATTGTTTTAGCAGTGTCAGGATCTATCTCTAATAACATATTATATAATACTTCTTTTCCTTGAGCTTTAGCTATTTCTTCTAATTTTTTTCTATATTCTTCGTCTAAATCTTCGTCATTAAAATTCATATTATATACAACAGCATTAACATATAGTCCTGTACCACCTGCAATAATGACATTTTTATTTCTTGCAAATATTTCTTCAATTTTATCATAGCACATCTTTTTAAAATCCGCAACGCTAAATCTATCCTCAACATTACAAATATCAATCATATGATGTGGTATTCCCTGTGCTTCTTCTTTAGTAACTTTAGCAGTCCCTATATCCAGTTCTTTATATATTTGCATAGAATCTGCAGATATAATTTCTGCATTATATTTTTTAGCAAGTTCTATTGCAAGTCCTGTTTTTCCAGATGCTGTTGGACCTACAATGCAAATTATTTTATTCAAATTAATACCTACTTTCTTAAAAATCTTCTTTCTATTTCATATTTAGATATCTCATAAGCTGTTGGTCTACCATGTGGGCAAGTAAATGGGTTGTCCAATTTTACCATTTGGTCTATAAGATTAATTTGTTCTTCTCTATCAAGTTTCATTCTACCCTTAACTGCCGCTTTACAAGCAAGTGTAGCAAGAAATCTAAATTCTTTTTCACTTTTTTCAGTTTTAGGTGCTCCTAATAGTTCTTCTATGATATCTTTAAACATAGATTTATATTCTATATCATAACCTATATTTGGTACACCAGATATTTTAATTATATTTTCACCAAATTCCTCAAGCATAAAACCACTTTTTTCAAACATTTCCATGTTATTTATTACAACGTCCATTTCCTTAGTAGATAATTCTACCAAAACAGGTATAAGAAGTAACTGACTTTGTCTATCTTTGGAATAATATGCCTCTTTAATTTGCTCATATAATAGTCTTTCGTGAGCTGCGTGTTGGTCTATTATATACATTTTATCTTTAATTTGTATAATTATATATGTATCAAAAACGTTTCCAATAAATTTATATAATAATTCCTCTTTTTGTTCAGGAATAAAATTGTTTTCTTCATATTTTTCTACTTCAAATTTTGGAGATACTTCTATTTCTTCTTCATTTTGTTCTACTATTTCTTCTTTTTTATCTTCCAAAATCTCTTGATTTATATTACCTATTTTTTCATTCAAACTTTCAATTAAATTATTACTATTTATCTCTTGCTTTTCTACTATTTTAGCAGTATTGCTATATTTTGGAACTGCATTATTAAAATCGTACTTCTTTTCCTCTTTAGGTATTACTCCATTGTTTATTAAATCTTTAGATATTTGCTCTATTTTTTCTTCTTTTTCTTCCTCTTTTACTATACTAAAAGGACTTGTTTCTCTATTATTTTTTTCTAAAGCATTTCTTATTGCATGATATACAACATCAAAAACCTTAGATTCATCTGAAAACTTAACTTCAAGTTTTGCAGGATGAACATTAACATCTATAGTCGCTGGATTCATAAATATATTACATACTATAAAAGGATGTTTATTTATAGCAAATTTCTGTTCACATGCCTTATCTATAGCAGTAGACACTGTTTTATCTTTAATATATCTATTGTTTATAAATGTATATTGATGCATTCTAGTTGACCTAGAAATTGAAGGTAATCCTATCATTCCAAATACTTTCATATCGTTTATTTCATAATCTATAGGAATAACAGCATCATATATTTCTTTTCCAAAAATATCATAAATAGTATCATGTAAATTTCCTGTACCTGATGTTTGAATTATAGTTTTACCATTATTTACATATTTAAAACTTATTTGTGGGTTAGCAAGTGCAATTCTAGTTATTACATCTTCAATATATCCTGCTTCTGTGTAATCTTTTTTTAAGAATTTAAATCTTGCAGGTACGTTATAAAAAACATCAAAAATTTCTATTCTTGTACCAGATACTGATGGCACTTCTTCTTTAGAAATAATGTTACCAGCTTCTACTCTTACTTTAGTTCCTATGTTTTCATTTATATTTTTAGTTACAACAGAGACTTTAGAAATTGCTGCAACAGAAGCTAGAGCCTCACCTCTAAATCCCATTGATGTTATTCTAGATAAATCTTCTTCTTTCCTTATCTTACTTGTAGCATGTCTTTCAAATGCAAGTTCTACATCATCAGATTTAAACCCTGTACCATTATCTACAATTTTTATATAACTTATTCCACCTTTTCTTATTTCAACAGTAATTGCAGTAGCTTTAGCATCTATTGAATTTTCCACAAGTTCTTTTACTATTGATGCTGGTCTATCCACAACTTCACCCGCAGCTATTTTATTTATAGTCTGTTCATCTAATAATACAATATCTCCCATATAGACTCTCCTTTTTTCATTTTTATTATACTATCTTTTTAGCGAATTTACAAGAAAATTTATGTATGAAAAAGGCACATATATATGTGCCTAATCTAATTTTTCTTTTAATTTATATAATACTTCTAAAGCATCTTTAGGTGTTAGCTCATCTAAGTCAATTTTTTCAAGCATATTTACAACACCTGCCATTTTATAATTAAACATATCTACTTGTACTTCTTCAGTGGTTATTTTTTTCTTTTTTTGGTCTATAGTTTTTTTAGCTAAATCTACATTTTCAAGATATTTTAATATTTCTTTTGCACGAGATATAACTGATTTTTTTATTCCTGCAAGTTTAGCTACATATATTCCATATGATTCATCAGCTCCACCAGGTGTAATCTTTCTAAGGAATATTACATCATCACCTTTTTCTTTAACATCAACAGAATAGTTTTTTACGCCATCTAATTTTTCTTCAAGTTCTATTAATTCGTGGTAATGTGTAGCAAATAATGTCTTTGCACCTACTTTTTCTTTATCCGAAATATATTCCACAGTTGCCCATGCTATTGCAAGTCCATCATATGTTGAAGTACCTCTACCAATTTCATCTAGTATTAAAAGACTATTCTTAGTAGCATTTTCTAATATATTAGATAATTCTTGCATTTCTACCATAAAAGTAGACTGTCCCATAGCCAAATCATCAGAAGCACCTATTCTAGTAAAAATTCTATCAACTATTGAAATTTTTGCACTATCTGCTGGAACAAATGAGCCAAGTTGTGCCATATATGTAATTAATGCTACTTGTCGCATATATGTAGATTTACCTGCCATATTAGGTCCTGTTATAATTAAAAATCTATCGTCATCATTATTTAAATATGAGTCATTTGGTATAAATTGCTCATTTTTTAAAGCTTTTTCTACAACTGCATGTCTTCCATTTTTTATATCGATTATGCCGTCTTCTGTAATTTCAGGTTTTACATAGTTATTATTTACAGCTACAGTTGCAAATGAAGATAATACATCTAATATTGATACAATAGAGGCTGTCTTTTGTATACGGATAACTTGTGTTGCAACTTCGTCTCTTATTTTACAAAAGATATCATATTCTAAATCTACTAATTTTTCTTTTGCACCAAGTATTTTATCTTCTATCTCTTTCAATTCTTCTGTTACATATCTTTCTGCACCAGCAAGTGTTTGCTTACGTATATATCTATCCTCTGGTACTTGACTTTTATATGAATTTGTAACTTCAATATAATATCCAAATACTCTATTATATCCTATTCTTAGCCATTTACCTTTAATTCCAGTAAGTTCTTTTTCTTTTGCTTCAAGTTCCATTAGCCACTCTTGACCTTTAGTAGAAGCAAGTCTATAATCATCAACCTGTGTATTAAATCCGTCCTTTATTATTCCACCATCTTTAATAGTAATACCAGCATCTTCTATTATTGCCTTATCTATTAGTGTATATACATCATCTAGTGTATCCAATGTGTTATAAAACTCAGAAAAATATAAATCATTTGTCTTATTAACAATATCTTCTAATAGTTTCTTAATCTTAGGTAATTTTTGTAATGAATTTTTTAAAGATATAAGCTCTCTTGCATTAACACTACCGCCTACTACTTTAGATACAAGTCTTTCAATATCATATACAGATTTTAAATTTTCTTTTAATTCATCTCTAAATATATTGTTTTCTACTAAAACACCTACTGCATTTAATCTTTTTGTTATTTCATTTTTATCTAACAAAGGAGATTCTAGCCAATGTCTTAATGCTCTACCACCCATTGCAGTTACTGTTTCATCTAATACCCATAAAAGGCTTCCTTTTTTAGTTTTTTCTCTATTTGCTTCTAATATTTCCAAATTCTTACGAGTTGTACTATCAAGTTGCATAAATCTTTCAATTTCATATTTTTCAATATTATTTATTTGTTCTATAGAGCCTTTTTGAGTTTCTTCTATATAATTTAGCAATAATGTAGCTGCATTTTTTTCTATATCAGACAAATTAATATTATGATTTTTTAATATATTTTCAAGTATATCATTCTTATTGTCATTGTTATATTTGCTAATGTATATATCAAAAACCTTTTTAAATTCATTTAAAAAGATTTCATTTTCTTTGGAAGATTCCTCTACAATTAATTCAGATGGAGAAATTCTAGATATTTCGTTCATAATTTTAGTAGTTATATCCAAACCATTTATACTAGAAATAAAGAATTCACCTGTTGAAATATCACAAAATGAAATAGCACATTCTTTTTTCTGAATAATTACAGTGGCAATATAATTATTACGTTTTTCATCTAGCATGCTAAGGTCTGTTATTGTACCAGGTGTTACTATTTTAACAACATCTCTTTTAACAATTCCTTTTGCATATCTTGGGTCTTCTAACTGTTCACAAATAGCCACCTTATATCCTTTTTCAACTAATTTTGGTATGTATGTATTTACAGCATGATGAGGTATACCGCACATAGGAGCACGTTCTTCAAGTCCACAATCTTTTCCTGTAAGTGTAAGTTCTAATTCTTTACTAGCTGTAATTGCATCATCAAAAAACATCTCATAAAAATCACCAAGTCTATAAAACAATATGCAATCTTTGTACTTTTCTTTAGTGTCTAAATAGTTTTGCATCATTGGTGTTACAGTTGCCATAATTCTACCTCCTAAAAACAGAATTATTATATCAAAAAAAGGAGAAAAAAGCAACATAACTTAAATTTTTAAAGCATAGAAAAAAAGGATGATTTCTCATCCTTCTTTATTCGTTTGCTGGTTTATTTTTAGCTTTTTTAGCTTCTCTGCAAGCCTTACATCTAACAGGATCTGCAAAGCCCTTTTCTGCATAGAATTCTTGTTCTCCAGCAGTAAAGACAAATTCGTTATTGCAATCTTTGCATACGAGTGTTTTATCTTCCATTATATTATTCCCTCCTTTAAGAAATTGTTATTATACTTTTTTAAACATTCTTTAGAATATTTTGCTTCTTAAAGGATTATTTAAAACTTTCTAATTAACATGAGATAATTATATACTCACTTTTTTAAATTTTCAAGTATATTTAATTGACATTTAATGCATAAAATATATAATTAAATTAATTTTTGTTATCTTTTTTTATATATACTCGTTATAACTTATGTAAGATGTGAAAGGAGGAAATATGAGCATTGAATATCTAGTAGATAAATACAGTAATTTAATATATAGAATTTGTTTTGATATGCTTAATTCTTCTCCTGATGCACAAGACATGTCACAAGAAGTGTTTTTAAATTTTTATTTACACAAAGATAAATATTTAAATTTACCAGAAAATGATATAAAAAATATACTTTGCAAAATAGCTTTGAATAGATGTAAAGACTTCTTAAAAAGTAAATCATATAAGCTAAAGTTACTGACAAACGATAATGAGATAGATTTAGAAAAATATGAAGAAAATAACGATATTTTAGAAGAAATAATTAAACAGGATGAAAAAAATTATATTCAGAAAATTATTAATGAGTTAAAGGAACCATATAGGTCTATTCTTTTATTATACTATATTGATAATTATACATTAGATGAAATTTCTTTTAAAATTAACATATCTAAACCAACTTTAAAAGTTCAAATCTATCGTGCAAAGAAAATATTGAAAGATAAAATAGAAAATGGAGGTGATTTATCATGAAGGATAAAATAGACTTAATTGATACTATGTTAAATAACGATGATGCATTAAACGAATATATTAATTTAATACAAAAAGATAATATTGAAGTACCACCTAAATTAAATAACAAAATTTTAAAATACATAGAAGGCAATACTTCAAAAAATAAAACATATAAATTTGTCGACATATTAAAAATAGCTGCTTGTACTATATTATCTGTTCTTTTATGGGAGACTATAATGATAAATCCACCAGATTTAACTACTAATAAAGAAGAAAGTATAAATGAAGATGTTCAAGATAATACTCATAATTCAAATTTTTTAATCAATGCCAATGATTTATGTATTAAATTAAACAATTTTATGTTTA
Source organism: uncultured Clostridia bacterium (assembly GCA_947627255.1). Taxonomy (GTDB): domain Bacteria; phylum Bacillota; class Clostridia; order TANB77; family CAG-465; genus CAG-465. The sequence continues at coordinate 28,399 of CANQVI010000016.1, forward strand.
AACCTATATCTTTTGAAAGGAGAGAAGAATAATGAAAAAGAATCTATTTTTTACACTTTGCTTTAGTTTTTGCCCTGGTGCTGGTCAAATGTATCAAGGTTATATGAAAAGAGGATTATCAATACTAATTGTTTTTGCAATATTTGCTGGACTTTTTGCTACAGTTGGAACACCAATATTTGCTATACCATTACCTGTAATTTTTATATATAGTTTTTTTGATACATTCAATATTAGAAGTTTAATAGGTAGTGAAGATAAACTTGAAGATAAGTATATATGGGAAGGAAATCAATTATTTGATATAAGTAAATCACTAAAATCTTCTAATACTAAAAAAATAATAGGATTTGCACTTATATTTATTGGTATATATATTCTATTAGTAAATATGTTACCTAATATCTTATATACTTTAAATTTAAATGTGATTGCTAGATATATTAATAGATTAAGCTCATATTTTGCACCTATTGCTATAGCATTATTATCTATATTCTTAGGTATAAAATTAATTAGAAAAAAATAATGGAGGATATATATGGAAGAAAATAAGAAAAAAAGATTAATAGGTAGAACTACTTTTGGAATTTCATTAATTTTACTTGGAATAACAATAGCTCTACAAACTATTCTACCAATAGATCTTCTTAGATATGTACTAATGGCATGGCCACTAATTATAATATCTATTGGGATAGAAATATTATATTATTCAAATAAGGATAATTTTGAAACAAAATACGACTTCTTAGGAATTATACTTACAGGTATTATTGTATTTTTTGGAATTGGCTTTAGTGTTTTAAACTATGGTGTAAATAAAATACTATATAGTAATGCTATGACAGAATATTTAACACAAGAAAAAGAATATTATACTAATAGATATTTTGATTCAAAATTAAATATAATAAGTTTAGATGATAAAGCTGTTAAACTACACATAGTTGAAGATAAAAATCTTCATGATACAGTTAAAGCAACTATAAAATTTACTTCAACTCCTTCAAAAAATATTGTAGCTAATATCTTTGATGATAATGATTATTACGATGAATATATTGATACATATGGTCTTGATGAAGACATTGCTACTTTAGAAATATTTGACCTTCCAAGTAATTATAACGCTATAGAAATAACAATATTAACAGATTCTAAAGATAAAATAACTACAAATGGCTTATTCGATAATTTCTAACTATACAAAAAGGAAAACATAACAGTTTTCCTTTTTCTTATTTTAAAATATATATTTGGCTATACAAATAGTAAGTATAGTAGCAACAATATCTCCTATTAATCCA